>DASYZB010000131.1 GCA_035946615.1 Verrucomicrobiia bacterium | reverse complement strand
CATACAGTTTTTATGTTGCACTTTGAAGTGCAACATAAGTGCAACAGTGCAACATGGGCGGTTGCGGCGTCAAAGCTTGGACCTGAAATCCAGGGAGGCGGGCGGGTGCTCAAGGATGAGAGTTTTAGGAAAGAGTTTGTGTGCGCGGGGAGGGGAAAACAAAGTGCAACATGCTACATTAGCGATAAAGTCACTGAGATCAGACGGCTTTTATGTTGCACTTTGAAGTGCAACATAAGTGCAACAGTACAACATGGGCGGTTGCGGTCAGATCTCGAAGTCCGGGGTCGAGTCCGAGGTGAGCGGCTGCATAAAAGAGGATTGGAGGTAGCCGCGAGTTATACGGTCACCGATCCTGAGGGTTTGGCCTTGGATGCCGAGGGTGGCCAGATGACGGGCTAGGCGGGCCTGGGAGAGGGGTTTGTCGCCGTTGAGGGTATCGGACCAGGGGCGGCCTGGGAGAGAACGGAGGGCGTGAGCGAGTTGGCTGGAGAACAGACGAGGGGCGCCGGTGCGGGCGAAAACGAGGCGGATATCGTCCAGGAGAGCAAGGGAGGGGGAGTCGGCGGCGGTGTTGTGCTTGGAGTTGAGGAGGTCGAAGGCGCGTGCCACGCGCGCGGGCCAGTCGCCGCCGATGACCTGGGCGACGGCGAAGAGCGGGCGCCAGTTGTCGGCGAGGCGGTTGGATGCGCTTGGGGGCAGAGCGGGATCGCAGGCCTTGAGAGCGGAGAAGGAGTCCTGGGCCCAGCGAGCGAGTTTGCGGGCGAGTAGTTGCTCGGGGTCGGCCTTGAGGGGATTAAAGCGGAGGTAAGTCTGGCCGTCAGCCGGTTTGGCCAGAACGATTGTAATGGAGCGGTCGCGGAGTGTGGGCGGGAGGGGGCGGATGCCGGCGAGGATGGTGGGCGCAAAGGCTTTGAAGGCGCGGATGGACTTGCGCGGTCCTTCGCAGCGGTAGGCATGGGAGCCAGCTTTGTGTCCGGCATTGAGCAGGCCGCGCAGCTCGGGGTCTTTCATGATCCAGGTATCGGTTTCATCGAGGATGAGGGTGGGCTGATGCTTGTCAACACCCCGGAAGATGACAGGCGGATTGAGGTTTTCAGCGCGCATGGCCCTGGGGACCATAGCATGGAGGATGTCCAGGGTGGTGGTTTTGCCGCAACCGCCTTCGATGGAGAAGAGGTTAAGGCGCGGACTGAGTTGAAAGGCGTTGACGGCGTGGGCGTGGCCGATGAAGAGGGCGATGGTGTCGGCTGCGCCGGGGGGCAGGACGACCTGGAGAGTAAAGCGTTCGGCGGCCTGGTGAAAGAGTTCGGGCGCATCGGTGATGGGCTCGGGCCAGGGCTCGATGGGAGTGATGAACATGGCGTCGGCCTCGGCATCGGCGAGCTGGCAACGGCGGGCTTCGACCTCAGCATCGAGGGTGCGAAGGCGGATGTTGAGGCGCTTGGCCTGGGCGCGGCGGACGCGGTCGTAGTCGGGCGGGGAGAGGCGGGCGAGAGAGGTGATTTTGGAATTTTGAATTTCGATTTCCGATTGGGGGAATTCGAATTTTGAATTTTGATTTTCGATTTTGGATTGAGTTAGGGAATTTGGATTTACGATTTGCGATTGAGTTGATGAATTTGGGTTTTCGATTTCCGATTGAGCGGAGACCTCGGGGGTTTGCGAATTTTGAATTTCGATTTTGGATTCAACGGAAGGGATCGGTTTGGGTTCGGGGATTTGGGCGTGAGCTGGAGAAGAAATGGGCGGGGTGAGGGCGGCTTGGCCGGTCAGGGCGGTGGAGGCGGGGGGCAGCGGGAAAGTGACGTCTGGGACGTGATGGGCGATGAGCCAGAGGTGGAGGGCCTGGGCCAGTGGGTGAGCACGCGGATCGATCTCGAATCCCGGGGGCAGTTTGGCGAGAGCAGGCTCGATGAGGTGCGCGTTTTCGGGCAGGGCGAGGGTGTGAATGGCGACGAGGGCTTCCAGGAGCGGTGCGCCGAAGCGGCCAGGGCAGGTGAACTGAGCGGCCCAGGCGGCACAGAATTCCTCGTGGCCAAGGTGGCCGGTGAGGAGGGAGGCGGCTTCGGGGGGCAGGGAGGGGCTGTAAGATTGCATGAACTGCGTGAATACACAGCGGTTGAGGCGGCGGAGGACGGGAATGCAGGTAAAGAATGTCAGTTGAGGGGTTGTGATCATATTGTTGGTCATTTCCGGCTGTGCGGGAGGGGTCCCGGTTGGGCCTGCTGGGGTTTCACCTTGGGCGTCTGAATAGGACGTGAAAAGTGCAAGCATGGTGTTTTTGGGTTGAGGGTGTCTGATTTTTAGACGGTGACTTGATAAGTTTTGGGAGTGGATCGGAGGCGGTGGCGCGCGCAGGGCAATACAAGATAGGTTTTATTGGGACAAATCCTTTTAGATGAACTGCAT
This sequence comes from Verrucomicrobiia bacterium, assembly GCA_035946615.1. Lineage (NCBI taxonomy): Bacteria > Pseudomonadati > Verrucomicrobiota > Verrucomicrobiia > Verrucomicrobiia bacterium. Next base: position 4,311 of record DASYZB010000131.1, on the reverse strand, counting down.
GCGAACCGTGGCAGCATAAGCCATTCCAAATTCTGGAGAAACCGGGAAGCGCAGCAAGAGGTTTTTCGGAGCACGAAAACGATGATAAGGAGCAGGGCGATGGCACCAGGTTCCTTTTCGAAGCAGGATGAGGGGAAGGAGAAGTGCCGCGGCATAGGCGGAATAGGCGGAAGCGGGACGATCCAGAGTTCTGAGGGTAAATGGGTTTATGGTCATTGGCCCGAGGGGTCACGTGATAGCGCCCGCGGGAGCGTGAATGTGCAGGGCTGGCGCCAACGAAGAGAAGAAGCCAGAGGCTCTTGAAAACGCGTCAATGTTACATGTCAATTATTGAGATGTGACCCCGATGGCTTTGGAGCGAGAACTGATTAGCGAGAGAACGACAAAAGCCTTGGCCGCCCTCAAAGCCACCCGCAAACAATTGGGGACACCCAATCCCGAAAAGGCCGTGGCCGCAATGGCGGTGGCGAACAAGACCGCCAAGGCCGAATTCGCCGCCAAGGTGTTCCCCATTATTCAGGAAATCAAATCGGCTGGTGTTCAGACGCTCCAAGGGATTTGTGACTGCCTGAACCGTAGAGGGATTGCCACCCGCAACGGCGGAAATTGGTATCCCGCCACCGTCCGCAACATTCTGAAAACCCAAAACGCCTGAAACGATATGAGAGAAACCATTCGCAACGGGAAATCCGAAATCATCGGCTACCGCGAAACAGGTTCGGGCAACCGCGAAATCCTTCGGGACAAAACGGGACGCATTCTGGGGCGGTTTGAATCCGATACAAGCATCACAAGGACAGCGGACGGCAAAATCATCGGGCGGGGTTCGAACCAACTGCTCCGGTTGCTGAAATGAAAAGCCCCACCGGCGCTACTTTGGCAGGCTGGGGTAGCGTTGTATCCATTTCTGTAACGCCCGTTGTTGCTCCGGCGTTTGTGCATAGGGCAGCAATTCGGACGGATTAGCAAGTGGGCGCCCGCTGCTCGCAGTTTGGAATGCTCTCACAACTGGAATCAAAATATCAGCGTCATAATCTGACCTGCCACGAGCAACCGTCCCAATCACGAAGCGTGTGTCGTAGTCAACATCTACAGGGGTCTTCTCTGCTATCAGCAAGTCCGCTCCGCTTTTGGTCAATCCCATGTTAGTTACATCGGCCGCGTTCACCACGGCATAGCGCTCCAAGATGGAATCGGCCAATGGCGTTTCCAAATATGGCCTGAGTTGAGTAACCTCAGCGGGGAACTTTCCGTCATTAGCCTTCACGTATCCCTTTAGGGCCTCCCAAATGTCAGAAGCAACTTTCTCTTTTGCGAGATTCCTCAAAGCCATTAGCGCCTGACGAGCTTCGGTTTCGGTATCCACACTCACGTTACGGACTGTCTCAAGCCAATCGGTTTCTGTAAGGAGTTGAAATTCTGGAATTCCTTTGTCCGGCATTTGTTCCAGATGCTTCTTGAGTTGGCTGACGCGAGACAGCCAAGATTTCATCGCCGATTCTGTCGTGTCGTTCTGCGCATGAGTGGCTGCAGCCTTCAACTGAGTTACCTCACGGCGCAGTTTGAGCAACTCACCTGCGCTAGTGTTCAATCGTTCGTTTTCCTCGCGTAGCAAGGCAAGCTGTCGTGCTGTTTCGTCGGCGTTGCGCTGCATCTGCTCCACTTGTTCAGTTTGCCGTTGCTGCAGCGTTTGCATTTCCGCACGGGCGTTTGCCGCTTGGCGAGCTTCGTAGATTCCTGTGCCTGCGGCGACAGCAAACGCTGCGGCGATAACAGTTTTTTGTAGTGTGGTCATGGCAATAGCTTTCGTGGCGGCGATTACTGCCGCGGTGGTTATAGTAGTTCCAGAAAGTGCTGCGGCGGTTATGGTGGCGGCCAGTCCTGCCGGTGCGGCTTGGACGGAATTTACGGCAATAGCTCCCGCTATGGCCGTTGCTGAAAGGGTCACGCCCCTCTTGGTGAAGAACTCCCGCAGTTTTTCCAGCCCGCGGTTCACCCGCATCCGGGCTGCGTCCTCCCCTATTCCCATCGCCGCCCCGACTTGTTTCAGTTCCTTCCCGTCAAAAAATCGGAGCACAACGGCATCATGCTCCTTTTCCCCCAGACAGCCCAGCGCCTCATCCAGCAACGGCGCTATTTGGTTCCATACGCCGGGCTCTGGTTCGTTCAATATGGATTGCATGTGTGCCTCCTGCTCACGGAATTGCCGGCGGTGTTGAATTTTCAGCGTGTCGGCAGAAACGTTTCTTGCCGTGCGGCAGAGCCAGCCGGAGAAGATTGTCTTTGGGCCGAGCGATTTCGCTTTCCCTGCCAAGATGATGAAAACGCTTTGGGTGATTTCCTCAGCCAGATGAGGGTCCCGGACTTGGCGTAGGGCGACCGAATAGACCAGATTAACGTGCCGGGATACCAGCGTGGCAAACGCCTGCTCGGAATTGCCTTGGGCATATTCCCGAACCAACGCCATGTCATCGCTCATCATGTCATTGATATATGGACGCCGAAGAGAAAACCGAACAGATTATTTTGAGAATTCTTTGGGCTGGGTTCGGAAAACCGGCTTTGGTGCTTCCATCTGGTTTACCGCCCTTGTATTATGGCACGCTGCCGCCGCCACCTAATCCAAAAGGCCAGCCGGTTCGTTCAGCAAACGGCGGGGGTGCGGGTTGTCTGGCGTCAGCCGTCTTGACCTTCAACGCAAGAGGGGTGCCGATTGGGGCTGGATTTGCGTCTGGCCCATTTTCGGGAGAAGGAGGGGAAGAGGGTCAAAGGTCGGGTTCAGCCCCATTTTCCAAGGGTTTCAAGGGGAAATAATACGTTGTCAATTACGGTCAGCCCGAGCGGGCCGGTGGGGTCAAACCCACCACCGGCGTCAAGGTCTATGTTCGGACCGCCGATGACAATGACGCTCTGGCCTGGGTAAATGAGCAGGGTGTCACCGTCACAGAATCCCAACACGAAATCCGCGAACCATCCACCGCCAGGACCCAGGTTATCCGGAGCGGCTACGTCAGCGTCTGGGTCTCCATTCCCCGCCTGAGATTAAGACCCTCGGCAACCTCGACCTCCTCTCCCAGCCCACGACCGCCCTCTTTTGCTCTGCTCGATGTCCGGGGGAGGCAATTCTCCGAATCTACGACCAGGCGGCCAAATGGCGCGATGAGGGTCACTGCGTCATTAGCGGTTTCCACTCCCCAGTTGAGAAGGAATGTTTGCGCATCCTGCTACCGGCAGTGCACCGCTACGCGGTGCGCTCCGTCCCAACGACGGGGATCGGCCTTGCTTAACTTCTTGCCTCCAGCCTTCTTTGCCCAGGAGGCCTCCGCTCCGCATAAGGCTGCTCGTTGGTGACAGCAAGAGGCCTATTTTGCCGGCTCGATCTTCACCAGCACCCCGCCATGCCGCGGGACGGTGGCCTGGAACTGACCATCAAAAGCACCCAGGTCTTTCTGACGCCAAAGGTCGCGCACCCGCTGCTTCCCGCTGAGGCCAAGGTCGGCCCAGGAGACGCTCACCGGCGCTTCATCCTCGCTTCGGTTGAATAGGCCCACGGCTTTCGAGCCGTCTGCCATGTCCTTTGCCCAAACCTCGAGTCCATCGAGTTGCGTGACGCGCCCGGCCTGCCGTCCGAGGGGGTCCTGATTGACATCCAACACTTCGTCATTGGTGAGCAGGCTGGCCGTGAACGCATCGAGTTGCGTCATATCACAGCCAATGAGCAGCGGGGCGCAGAGCAGGCACCAGAGGCTGATATGGGTGTATTGCTCGTTGGGGGTGAGTCTGGTGGGGCGCAGATGCGCGCTCCAGCCCACGTAACCCACCACCAGCATATCGGGGTCATTCCAATGTCCCGGCCCCGCATACTTCTCATGGCCGGCCTGGCCAAAGCCGATGCCGGCCATGCTGTGCCAAGTATCACTGATATCGCCTGTAGTGCGCCAGCAATTGCCGCCCACCTGCGCGCCCCATTCCCATACGTTGCCCATCCCATACTGGCACAGGCTGAAGATGATGTCGCGCGGGGCCTGGTCCAGGGCGGCGCGCATCACCTGGTAGGGTTTCATGAAACCCTCATGGTCCGGATGAGGAACAATCCCTCCGTAACTGCACCAATCATATTTGAGGTAATCAAACCCCCACTGGGCATACCGGTTGGCGTCCTGCTGCTCGTGCTCACATTTTGGCGCTAATTTAGGCCCCGAACGGGCTCACAAATAGCCTAGCTCTTCGGCTCTCAGTTGAACGGCGACTGCGTGCGGGCTGATTTGCAGGGCGTCACTGAGGAAGCTCTCCACGGTCTGATCAATGGCG
>DASYZB010000130.1 GCA_035946615.1 Verrucomicrobiia bacterium | reverse complement strand
TGGGGCTTGCTTTCGTGGAAGGCGCGGCTGCGACCGCTGGTTTGGCTGCCGGGCCTGGCCTATTACTGCTGGCTGGACGGGCTCGTCTTCGGCGCGCTCGACTACACCTCGGGCGTTTACAAGGTCCAGGCCGTGGCGTTCGCGCCGGCGCGCCGGTGTGGTTACGGCGCCTGGGTGGCTTGGCCTGTGGCGCTGGCGGGGCTGCTGGCGCTGCAGTACGTGGACGTCACCACACCGTGGGTTCGACAACACGACGTGGGCGGTCACCGCGAGTACATTGACCATCTCTCCGCGCGCCGGACGCTGCCCGGCGTGGCGCAGGGCTGGGAAACCTGGCAGCCCCCGCTGTACTACGTCGTTGCCGCGCTCTGGCACTTGCCGTTTCCACGCGATGCGTTCGACGACCCGTTCCGGCCGGTCCAATTCCTTTCCGCAGCCCTGTATCTGGGTGTGATCGCCGCTGGCATCCTCTTGTTCCGCCGGCTGCAATTCAACGGGGAGGAGGCCGTTGGCGCCCACCCTGGCCCTGCTGCCAGGAAACCACTTCTTCGCCGCGCGCATCAACAATGACGTTTTGCTGCCGTTGCTCGGAGACGCGGTAATGCTTGCGACAGCGGAGTTCCTGCGCTCTGGGGAACGGCGCTGGTTGTGGTGGCTCGCCGCTCTGCTTCCGGCAACCCTCGCCACAAAAGGGTCCTCGCTGGCCCTCGTTGGCGGCGCGTTGCTGTTGGTGCTCTGGTCGGAATGGCAGCGCGCCGGGTGGTGGACGGCTTTGTGGCGAACCTATCTCACGGGCCTGCCTGCCGCAGCCTGGTAGATCTTCTGGTGGGTTCGCACGGCGGCGGAAACCGGACATCCGCTGTATGTGAACGCGGCTTTGCCTGACAACCTTCGCGTCCTCGTCCCGGCGTGGCACCGCCTGTTGTCGTTCGACCTGCCGGCGTTCATCCACGGAGGCCACTACTACGATCCCCCGATGTGGAATTCATACCCGACCGCGCTGGCGATCAGCATGCTTTACGATGAGTACGGGATGCGGCAGTACTCGTTTCATTGGTCGTGGCTTCTTCGCTGGGGCTGCCTGGGAATGCTTCTGGTCCTGGCCGCCGGCATCCTGGTTCGGCCCCGGCCTGATCTGAGGCCGGTGTGGATGACATGCCTGTGCCTGGCTGGGTGCCAAAGCGCAATCACGGTGGCTTATGCCATGCAGTTCCCCTTTGCCTGCAACCAAAATATGCGTTTCTTTGCCCAAGCTTTTGTTCCATTCGCTTGCGTGTTCGGACTCGGATGCGGACACTTCTGCCAACGCGCCCGATGGGCCGGGCGGCGCGCATTCTCGGTGATCTTCGCGGCCTTCCTGCTCGGCCTTGAAGATTTGTACGTCTGTCTGCTTTTCTGACGAAGAGACGAAGCATGAATGCCAGCGTACCGAGATAAAACGGCGCTGTGCAAAGCATGCAATATATTAATGCCAATAATACACAGTCGGCATTGACAGACCATTGCCAGGGGCTAGGCTCCTGAACTGTGGCTGTGACCGGCAAACCGTGGCGCGTGGTCCTTGCAGCCAAACTGCTTTTAGCGTTGGCGGCCGCCGGAGGATTGTTTGGCACCCTTGATCAGGGGACGTTTCGCAGCGCTCTTGCCAACTGGCCGCCGGGCGGCAAAGCCACACTATCAAGTCGGTTCGCTAGTTGGGATGCCGCCCATTATTTGCGCCTGAGCAAGGACGGCTACACCGCGGGTTCGATGTCCTGCGCGTTTTACCCCCTTTGGCCGATGGTCCTTCGACCAGCAACCGCAGTGGCCGGGAACTCGCCCTTAATGGCAGCCATGGTGCTGGCCAACGCGCTCTCGCTTATCGGCCTCTGCCTGTTTTACCGCTTGGTGGAACGGCGTTACGGCCCGGGTGTCGGACGGGACTCGCTGATTCTGATGCTCGCCTTTCCCGGGGCGCTCTTCTTCTCGTTCCCGTACAGTGAATCGTTTTATTTCGTCCTCGTGATGGCTTTTTTCTGGGGCCTGGAACTGCGGCAACCGGCCTTAACGGGCCTTGCGGGGTTCCTGCTGCCGTTGGCCAGGCCGGTGGGAGTTTTTGTGCTGCTTCCCTTGGCCTGGCGTCTTTACGAAGAGCGGGGGCGCCAGAACCAACTTCAACCCAGCGAATGCAAACCGACCAACCGCAGCCTGATGGCTTGGCTCCTGCTGGCCTGTCCACTGCTGGGCTACGCCGCATATTTTGGCCTGATGCGGCTGTGGACGGGCAATGCTCTCGAGGGATTTGACGCCCAGAGGTCGTATCCAAACTCGCCCTCGATCCAAAACCTGTTCAACTACGCGGGATTCTTCCGTGCGCTTTCTAACGTTCAGACCCTGGGTGGGATGATGCATTCGATGCTGGACCGTTTCTTCTTTGTGCTGTTCCTGGCGCTTTTGCCATTGATCTACCGGCTCGATAAGACCTGGTTTTTCTATGTGCTGCCGGCGGGTTTGGTGCCGGCGCTTTCGAGTTGGTTTATGTCCTATCGGCGGTATATCGTAGTGCTCTTCCCGTTGTTCGTTGTGCTGGCGCAGTTGCTGGCGAGGACGCGCCAGCGGTGGATATTTTGGTATTACGTGGCGCTGCTAGCGCTATTGCAGGTCTGGGCTGTGAGACAGTTCGTCAGCTTTGACTGGGCTGGATGAGGGGAAGGCTGAGTCGCTAACACGAAACCATGGACCATGAATATGAGAACTCGTATGAAAAATCGAGTGCAGGGCGGAGGGGGCGAGGCGTTTACGCTGCTTGAGCTGCTGGTGGTGATCGGGATCATTGGCATTCTGGCGGCGTTGCTGTTGCCGGCACTGGCTCACTCGAAAGCAGGGGCTCAGAGGGTGAAATGCCTCTCTAACCTGAAGCAGTTCGGCCTCGCGTTTGACCTGTATGCGGGAGACCATGAGGACAGCGTTCTGCCCAATCGGGATGGCCAGAACGTGCTGCTGGGCCAGACTTGGGTGGAGGGCTGGGAGGGCCTGCCGGGACCGGACTGCACTAACATTCTGTACCTGGAACAGAGTTTGCTGGGGCCGTACCTGAAAACGGCGGCGGTGTGGGATCCGTTCGCGGGGCGTCGCGCTGCCACGCGTCCAGACGGTTTGCACCGGCTGGGTCAAATGGTTTTTGCTGCGGCAAGTCAACTTTATATGGGTCGCCTGAAAGAGAGGGCGGAATGCAGAGTGAAAAAGGAAAAGACACCGACGCTGGCCAGCTCGAGGATCTGACAATGAAGAAGGCGATTCTGGCCCTGATGACCTCGGAGCGCTCGCGGCAATTCGTGAAATTCTGCGTCGTCGGTGCGAGCGGCGTGCTCGTGGATATGGCGGTGCTGCACGTTCTGGCCAGGAACCTGGGCTGGAACGTAAGCGTGAGCAAGTTCTGCTCTGCCGAACTCGCAATGTTGAGCAACTTTCTTTTCAACGAAGTCTGGACATTCCGCGGCATGGGCGCGGCCGACGGTAGAAGCTGGGGGATGCTCCGGAGGTTGGTGAAGTTCCAGGCCATATGCGGCGCAGGCATCGGGTTCGCCGTGATGCTTCTGAACCTGTTCTACGTCCATTTCAGGGTGAATCTTTACCTTTCGAATTTACTGGCCATTCTGTTGATCACCTTATGGAACTTCTGGATGAACGCGCTTTTCAATTGGCGCTTGCGCCGGAGCCTGGCGCCCGTCGAGGAACTGAATGCCTGGGAGAACCTGAAATATTGAAACACCGGCGCCTGATGGCTCGACTCGCGTAATCCCCCGGCATCATGGTGCTAAATCTGACCACATGTTTGATCGCAAAATCGTCACTGACCCGCGAATCCCAATCGGCAAGCGGTGTCGAAATAGAACCATTACGCAACCTATTAGCACCAAGCAGTACAGAAAGAAAGGCGGGGCTTTCACCCTCTGGAGTTGTTGGTGGTCATTGCTATCATTGGCATCCTGGCGGCCCTGCTACCGCCGACGTTGAATCGCGCCAAGCAGAGTGCCCAGGGGGCCTACTGCATTGGCAACGGAGCAAGCTTTTTAACCATTCCACTTTCCCCAAACGCTCACATCTCCTCTGGCTGGCCTGGTTGCGCGCCCTCCAACCGCTGCGCCCGGCTTGCTCCCGCACGACGACCTTCTTGTGGCTGGTGCTCGTCCTGGCGGCGTTGCGCCTGCGCCCTGACCTGGCCGGCGTCACCAGCCTGGTCCGCAGCCTCGGCCTGTCCGACGCCAGCTATTACTGCCTGCTGCATTTCTTCCATTCTTCAGCGCTGGGCCTGGACCGTCTGACCCAATTGTGGTGGCAGAGCTTTCAGCATTTGTTTCGCCGTTGCCTGGTGCGAGTCCAGGGCCGCCCGGTCGTGCTGGCCGATGGGCTTAAGCGCCCCAAGGAAGGCCGCAAAATGCCGGCGGTCAAAAGCCTCCACCAGGAGTCCCGCTGCAATGCCAAGGCTTGTTTCATCATGGGCCACTCCCCCTGCAGGCCATCGCCTTGCTGGTGCAAGTGGCCGGGGTTTGTCTGGCCGTGCCGTGGCCGCTCGCATCCACGAAGGCATCGTCTGGTGCGCCCGTGACCGACGCACGTTATTGGATAAACTCAGCGCCTTGTTGCTCAGCTTGCAGGGTAGCGGTCCTTTGACGGTCGTGGCCGACGCTTATTGCGCCGCCGCCAAATTCGCCCGTTCGTTACTGGCCGGGGTCACCACTTGGTCACGCGCGCGCGCTCCGATGCCGCGGCCTATTTCCCGCCTTCGCCCCGACGTTCTCGCAAGCCGCGTCGCGGGCGACGCCGCATCTACGGCACCAAAACCCATCTGCAGGACTGGTTTCGCTTCCGAAAGCAATTCCTCAAAGCTCCCAGTCCGGTTTACGGCGAATCGGGCGTTACCCTGCGCTGTCTCAGCCATGATTTGGTCTGGCGTCCTTTGTAGTGCGCTTTGTTTGGGTAAGCCACCCCACTCGCGGTAACTTGACCCGTCCGCCCTGATGGCCAGCCTGCTTTACGATGAGTACGGAATGCAGCAGTACTCGTTTCATTGGTCGTTGCTTCTGCGCTGGGGCTGTCTGGGCATGCTGCTCGTGCTGGCCGCCGGCATCCTGGTTCGGCCCCGGCCTGAGCTTAGGCCGGTGTGGATGACATGCCTGTGCCTGGCCGGGTGCCAAAGCGCAATCACGGTGGCTTATGCCATGCAGTTCCCCTTTGCCTGCAACCAGAACATGCGTTTCTTCGCCCAGGCCTTTGTTCCGTTCGCTTGTCTGTTTGGACTGGGATGCGGCCACTTCTGCCAACGCGCCGGATGGGCCGGGCGGTGCGTTATCGCTGTCATGGGCCTCGCCTGGCTGGTGGGATTGGGCGACTTTTGTTGGACCCTGCTTTTCTAGCCGGAGCACCCGATGGGCGCGGTTCGGTGGCACCCCGCGCCAGTCCACTCTTCTGCCGCCCCTCAGCGCTCCGCCCGGCTCCAAACCGCGGAATACTGGCTCGAATGGATGGAACCGGGCAACAACGATAACAAAATCAAAAAATCATAAAAAAACTATTGACGAAATTCAGATAATCCGCTACTAAATTCTCCCAGCTAAGGTTATGAGAGCTTCTGCCCAACGGCTCGGGAATTTCCTCAAACGCATGGGACGCTACAACCTTGAAACGGCGACCATCGGGTCGGTACGCTCCAACGTTCCAACCCGGTGTTTGCTTTCCCCTAGCCTAGCCGTCAGCTTCGGGGGGTGTCGCACCAGGTACGGCAGAGGAGCAGGAGAAAAAATGGAGCGAGCGGAACAACAAGGATCTCACCGGTGTCAGGCACACCAACCCCATGACGCAGTGGCTTGGGTTCATGCTCTTAGCATGGTACCCCGCGCACGGACCTGAGGAGGACAAAAGGACATGACGACTCAAATGGAAAGACTTGCCCGGTTGTACCTGGCGGTCTGCGGTGTATTGCTCGCGGTCACCGCGGGCCTGAAGGTTTTCATGGCTCTGGGCGAGCAGCCCATAACGATGCTGCAAGGCGCCGACCCTGTCATTGGATTTTTAACAGGCCGCCAGATGCTCATTGCTGCCGCAGGCGTCGAAGTCGCAGTCGTGTGTTTTTTGACACGAACGTCAAAGCTTCGCTCTGGGTTAGCAAGCCTCATATGGCTCTCAGCGCTCTTTGGAATCTATCGAACCGGATTGTTCCTGCTGCGGCACAGCCTTACGTGCAACTGCATGGGGATTGCCGCTGTGTGGCTTCCGGGACATGCGGCAACAACCGGTCTTCTTAGCACGCTGCTCCTGCTGTTTTTCTCCATTCCCTCAGCGTTGCTTCTTTGGGGATTGCCAAAAAGCCAAGCCGAGGTTCGACGACAATTTGCCCCGTCACTGACAGGGACTCGCCTCCTCGGCCTCGTTGCATGTTTGCTCGGGTCTGTCGCCGCAGGCCGTGCGGACCCTGCCCCTCCATGCTATGAGGTCGATGGGGAGCTGCTTAGCTTCAACCCTTCAGGTGTCCCCTACGGAACGAACTCTGTTTACCGCTTTTCGGTTACCTCGTGTGGCAACAAATGGACCATAGAGCTCACTCCAAAAGACGTCAAGGTGAGCCAACCGCCCGGCTGGAGCGACCAACCAGGCCAGCCGCGCTACGTAATTCCTGAATACGAGAGAGTAGGTTGCGACGGAAAGAACATCTATTCGATCGTACCCTCGTCCCATAAGAACAGCAAACCGGAGCCCAGTCCTGGCGCAGCCTATGCAAACAGTTCAGGCGAGATATTCGAAGGACCGGCGCCCTACTTTTTAGAGCGAAAACTCCTATTGCTCTGGTATGCCTACGCATCCTCCGATTACCTCCTGAAGGCTCCTTCGGGCGGTAAGCTGTTTCCGATCGGAAAGCTGCCCATGGAGGAATACACGGGCGCCAAAGACTTTAAGTGGTCATCCAGTTGGAGACTGTCTGCTGAACCACCGCACCTTCCCGCTTTTATCCAGCAGAGCAACCATGTGTCATTCCCTCAGCAGTTCCCCTCCGGTTATTTGCCACTCCGGATTCCTAATACGAATGTCCTCTATAAGGTTCTCGAAGAGACAAATGACGGTGCCGTCACAGTGCCCCTGGTTTCCAAGGCTGATTTTTACCTGATCACCTATCACGAAGGGCGTCTCATAACACCGCTGCAAGAGTCCATCGAGTTGCACTCTGTCAGGGTTTTCCGATCAACCGCCCCCCCCGATTTCCGTCCTAACCTTCCTGTCCCCGCTGCTCTTTCAGACCTCAGGGGCATGCGCAAGGCTCCTCCTCTTGTGGTGGGCACGTACGCGACCGCGCGGGGTTGGCCTTCTTTTGACCTGCTGGATTCCAGGGCCCAGAGGCTCATGGAAATCCATCGTACGAGTTCAATCGTCAGTAGGTTCTTTTCCATCGGGGTAATCCTTTTTGCCTTGGCTGGTCCGGTTGCCTATTTGTTGATAAGTAGAACGCAAAATAACAAAACAAACGATTAGTGTGAATTGTGAACAACTGAAAATATGAAAATGAAACATAACCTATTCAAGCTGGATATATCGAACGTCAAGCCTCTCAGGTTTGAGCAGAAGCATCTGCTGGTGTCGCTGACGGTAATCGTCGTATCGGTCATCGGAGCGAGGGTAGCCCTCGCTTTGTGTGGATACGACGCGGGGCCTAGATGC
>DASYZB010000129.1 GCA_035946615.1 Verrucomicrobiia bacterium | reverse complement strand
TGACTGCGATCACGCTTCCATGGGTGGCAGGTGTTGGGATTCCGCGGCTTGTCCTGATGTTCATTCTCGGGCTGAGCCTGGGGAGCGGTCTGCTGGCCAGGCTGCCCGTGCCGCTGTATCGTGGGTTCGAAAACGCGCGATTCGTGTTGCAACTCCCACGGATGGAGAGGATGTGGGCTGATCACGCGCATGAATATGAACTGCCCCGTATCAAGGCAATGGTGGGCTCTTCGACGGTGGACGTTACGGGGGCTGAGCAGGCCATTGCGATTTTGAACGGTTTCAACTACAAACCGGCGCCGATATTCCAAACTTATGCTGCCGACACCCCTTACCTTGCCCGTTTAAACGCTGATTTTTATCGATCGGAACATGCACCCGGCTTCATTGTTGTCTCGCGCGAATATCGATTAGACGACCGTTTACCGAATTTGGACGAATCGCTAAGCAGATTGGTTATCTCGGAGCGGTACCGGCAGGTGGCATTTGAAAAGGGCTATCGGCTACTGCAGCGGCGTACTGCGACCCAGGAGTTCAAGCGGCAAAAGATTTCATCGGAAGGACAAGCTGGCGAGCGATTGGCTGTTGAGGGCGGAGATTGGTGTGAAATTGTTATGCAAGAGAACCTGCTGGGGCGGTTGACCCGTTTGCTTTGGGCTTCGCCGCCAGTATTCGTGGATGTGTGGAGCAACGGCGAACAGTCGGTCCGATACCGGTTTGTACCGAGTCTGGCGAAGGCCGGCTTTGTCGTTCCCGATGGGATTGTGGGAATGGCGGTGAGCAAGACGCCTGCAAGCCTGCTCTGTTTTCAGCCCCAATTCAACTTTAAGCTTTATCGCGAGGTGAAGGATGTTAATTTTTGATCTGTGATTTCACAGTGTTTGTGCTCTCGATGCGCCACTAAGCAACCCCAGATTGCGTAAGAAAGTTAGCGCTTCCGGTCTCTCAACAGGCTGGGCTTGTGTGCCACTCCTTCGCGTTTTATTCTCTTCGGATGGCTGACCGCCTCCTGAAAATCGCCTGGATTTCCTCTTTTCCAATCGAGCGGTTGAGTGAGGTGCCGGAAATGCTGCGCGGTCTGCCGCCGCTGCATCCGTCGAGTTGGCAGCGTGTCTTGCTCGACGGGTTCCAAAGCCGGGCAGACCTTAAAATACATGTCCTGGCCGTTCGCAGGCAATTCCCACGCTTGATGAGCTTTGAGTCGGATGGCGTGACATTTCACTGCATAAAAATCCCGCGCGGGATGCGGACCCTTAGTTTGTTTTGGTGGGAGACGCTTCGGATCAGGCGGTGTCTGAGGCAAATCCGGCCTAACCTTGTGCATGCGTGGGGGACGGAACGGGGGGCTGCGCTGGTCGCCTCGCGCCTTCATTACCCGTACCTCGTCACCATGCAAGGCTTGCTGGAATGGTACCAGCAACAGGTCCCAGGCGACTGGCTGTTTCGCCTCGAAGCCCGCATCGAGCGTATAGCGCTGCGCCGGGCCTCGGTGGTTACGACCGAATCCACATTCGGCGTGAATTGGATCCGGGAACATCATCCCCATCTCAAGGTGCTCCAGGTCGAGCACGCCCCCGCCTGGGTTTTTCATCGCGTCCAGCGCCAGCCAATCACCAAACCGATTCAATTCCTCTATGTCGGCTCGTTGCTGCCGCTCAAGGGGACCGATTTGCTGCTCCGGGCGCTGGACAAGATTAGGGATGATCTGGATTTCCGGTTGACCATGGTTGGAACGCCGGCTCCAGGCTTCATCGAGCAGATCAAGACTGCGACCTCCAAGTCTTTATGGGACCGGGTCAATTTGCGCCGAGGCCTGAGCCCGCCTGAAGTCGCCGCTGAACTGGCACGGACCACCATGCTGTTGTTCCCAACGCGCGCGGACACCAGCCCCAACGCCGTCAAGGAAGCGGTGGTGGCCGGGGTGCCGGTGATTGGCTCAGCGGTCGGCGGGATCAACGATTATGTCGTTCCAGAAAAGAACGGCCTCACCTTTCCGGTCGGGGACCTCGATGCCTTTTTGGAGGCGATACGCCGTGCCGTGTCCCATCCTCTCTTTTCTCAGGGTGCCGTGAACGCGGAGACCCTGGCAAACATGCGTTCCTATCTTTCCCCACTGAAAATGGCTGATGGGTTCGTGGGCGCATATCGAGAGGTGCTGGGACGGTACGCGGCGAGGTGATGCAGGCGTCGCAAAAGCGAACGTTTCCCCGTTGAGACGTGTGGTAGCCCCCAAATGTTGGTCTTCGTCCCGGGATTTTCTATCTTCATCCCGGAAGGTCCTCCTCCCGCAAGGTGTTCGATCTTTATCCCCGGAGGGATGCGCGATAATAGCCCAATGCTTCAGCATTGGGGCTCAGCGCCAAAAACAGATCGAGTCCCCGACGGACGATTGACGGTCATCGAATCGCCCGTAGGGCAGGCCCCCTTGTTCAGCCGTCCCTCCGGGACTGCGCCCGCATTGGGCGCCGGTTCCCAACGTTAAAACGTTGGGCTATTCTCAGATGTCCCTCCGGGACAGAAGTTTGAACCGCAAATGGCACAAATGGATTACACCCGTAAATGGCCAAAAATCCCTTTATTTATCCGTGAAGTCCCTAGTCAAAGAATTGGGTTTGGAACCCCAAAATCCTGTTGCAGGGCAAGCGGTTTTCCGGTTTAATAAGCCACAATGGCGAGCTTGTTCATCCTATGACGAACGTTCAGGGCACAATGCGCAGTCTGCTGGTTTATGCGCTGATCATTCCCGTCGCTTTGGTTTTTGGGTACCTGCTCGCGACTCGCAGCGACGCGGGGTTGTACATCGACTGGTCCACCTGGGGCCCCATTGGGGCTGTTCTGGGGCTTATCTCTTTGCCCCTTTTGCTGAAATGGCACCATCCGCTGCTCTTCCTGACCTGGAACATGTCGGCAGTTCTCTTCTTTCTGCCTGGAAGTCCGCCTCTTTGGTTTGCGGCCACCGCGATCAGTTTAACTCTGGCCCTGGTGCACCGCATGATGGACAGGGAAATGCGGTTCATCTCTGTGCCATCCATTATGTGGCCAGTAGCTTACTTGGCGGTTGTGATTTTCCTCACTGCACATTTTACAGGTGGTTTTGGGATGAGGATTCTTGGCGGTGGAACATACGGCGGTCGGCGTTATTGGTTGATGTTTGCGGGGCTGGCCGGGCTTCTGGCCATGACAGCTCAAGAGATTCCACGTCGATACGCCCTTCTCTATGTCGGTTTGTTTTTCCTGGGTGCCCTCGAAGACCTCCTGAGTGCGGTAATTCCATTCCTCCCGCGGCAGCTTTATTGGCTGGCGGCCATCTTCCCAGTGGGCGGAAATGACTTAGGTACCCTGATCGGCGGCGGATCTTTTGGCGAAACGGTCGCGCGGTATTCCAGCTTCAATGTTGCCTGCACTGGGTTTTTCCTTTATCTCCTGGCCCGCTATGGGATTCAGGAGATGCTCCGTCCGGCTAAGATTTGGCGATTTCTTCTCCTGCTTGTAGCCCTCGTGTTGAGCTTATTTGGTGGCTATCGCTCCTCCTTGCTGCTCCTAGGAGGGGTCCTGATGCTGGTTTTTTATTTCGAGGGGCTTACCCGCTCGAAATATACGCCAATGCTGATAGGGGCAGCGCTGTTGGCTTTTGCGTTGCTGGTGCCTTTCGCAAACAGGCTGCCGCTTTCCTTTCAGCGAACGCTCAGCTTTCTGCCGTTGAGGTTGAACCCGATCGCCGTCTATGAGGCCGACAATTCGACAGAATGGCGGTTGGCGGTATGGAAGGCAGCCGTGGAAGTAGTGCCAACATATTTTTGGGCGGGCAAAGGCCTCGCCATTAACGGCGAGGAACTCGAGTTGACGGCGGAGCTTCAGCACCGTGGAATGGCCGCGCCAGAAGAGGGTGTCATGATGACGGGTGACTATCACAGCGGCCCTCTTTCGGTGATTATCCCATTTGGGATTTGGGGTGTTATCGGCTGGCTTTGGTTTCTGGGTGCTTCAGTCCGCGCGATGTATTTAAACTATCGATACGGCGATGTTTCGTTACGGCGTGTCAATACGTTTTTATTGGCCTATTTCATTGCAAAGATTCTTCTGTTCCTTGTAATCTATGGTTCATTCTATGCTGATGTGGCAACTTTCGCCGGGGTTGTTGGACTCAATCTTTCCTTAAACGGGGGAATCTGCAAGCCTGCGCGCGCACCTGCGTTGGCCAAGATCCAGTCAGCGCCCCCGGAGCAATTGCCCCAGCCCTTCAGGCCTCTTCCCGGTCCTGCGTAGCGTAGGCGTGCGCAGTTATCTTTTAAAAACCCAAAGTCGATCGGCTGGATCGCGAACCTCGAGCTTGAACTCCGGGCTAGGCACCCAATCTGGAAGCTGGGTCCCGTAAAGCACAACATACTCCAATTCCTTGTAGGCAGGACGAAGCTGCTCGAAAAATGCATGTGCTTCGGCCTGATCCCTGACGGACTTACCCGTGCCCCAAAGCTTGGCCGCGTAGAGATAATGGGGAATATCCCGCGATTCTTTATCCCCATTCACCGATTCCGAGATAAAAACCATGGCCGGCGCCCAGGGCTCGAATCTGCCGGCGCAGAGTTTCTGAAAGTGCAGGGTTTGAGCATCCAACCGGCCATGATGAAACCAAAAAGCAAAGGTCAAAACTGCGCTAAGGAGCAGGAGCCAGCATGAACCTTCGAGAATCAGCCGTCGAGCGGGCGCGGAGGCGCAGAGCGGTCCCAAGATCGTCAATGCGAGCCATCTCAGCCCATTCGCCGAAATTACGGCGAGAAAGGGCGTGATTATCAATTGGTAATAGTCGTGGCCATTAATAGTGGCAAAGAGCAGCAGGTAGGTTGGTGGCACCAAGGCTAAAAGAAGCAGAACGGCGGCGCGTGGGCGCCTTTCCGCCCACAATGCGTAGATACCGAAGGGGTACAATAGAGCCCCGGCAGTGCTCAACCACCACCTCGGCCGCCGTACAATCTGCTCGAAATAGAACGAGGGATCAAGCAGGGAAGAAACACCCAGGAGCGCAGTGGGCTCTATTCCGCGAGTGATGATCGAGCGGGCATTGACCCGGCTGGCATAATAATTCCAGGCCAGAAAGCAGAGCCCAGATATCGCCATTATCGTGAAAACCTTCACTAGTTGTGGGTCAATCTTAAAACGCCGCGTCAGGACTGCCTGCCCAAAGAGCAAAACCGAAGGCCAAAGGTAAAGGGCTTTGATCATAGCGGCGAACCAGGTACCAATGGCGAAACCGAGGATCGCCAACCATCTCGCATGGCCATTTTCCCCGGACGAACCTGCACTGGTTGGGTTGAGCAGGAGAGCCATGCAGTAAAACGAAAGCATCGCACAACAAACGGCCAAGGGGTCTATAAGCGTGGAGCGCTGATAGAAAGCATTCAGGGGGGCCAGCCAATAGATCAGGGCGCTGAGGATTGCCGTCGGTCTCTCCAGGAGATGCCAGATAACACGGTAAAGGAGCCAAGTTGTCATCATCCCGAAGATGATGTTCAAAATTCGCACAATCTCCACGTGCGGGCCGAGAACATGATAAAGCAATGCGGCCAATGCCTGAAACACGGGCAATTCCAGAACGAATGTGCCCGGGTAACCCATGTAAATAGCTCGCGCATGAAAAATATCGATCCCGTGCAAGTAGAACGCATCAATTGTGGACAGCGTTTGGCTCTGTCGAAAACTGTGAGCATCAAAGGGCGGGTTGGATAAGCCGGTGAAACGAAAGAGCAGACCGGCTATAAATGCAGCGACTATCAAAATGCGAAAGCTGGAACCCTCCATCCCCCAAGGCGTTGCCGCTTTGGATTCTTCTGGTTGCCGTTGAGCCTGCCTTAAAGCCTCGTTCATATCTTAGGCTAAAGGAATCGGCGCCGAGCCGTCAATAACGGAGGGCCACGCAGGCTGTTTGGAGTGAGCTGCGCCCTTCCAGGGCGCAAGATTATTAACGGGAGGCGTTTTTTCCTGGAGAGGTACCCCGGGCTGGTTTGCCAGCACGCTTTTAGCGTGGCCTGGGGTTAGGGGGTTAGGAAGCAAGCTCGCAGTGTGCGGGTTCCCCCGGGTTCCTGCGAGGATCATAAAGAAATCTGGCTTGAAATTCTCTGTCCACAGATTATGATTAAGACCAATAGAGGATCCAAAGCATGAACATCCGTCTATC
Source organism: Verrucomicrobiia bacterium (assembly GCA_035946615.1). NCBI lineage: Bacteria > Pseudomonadati > Verrucomicrobiota > Verrucomicrobiia > Verrucomicrobiia bacterium. Next base: position 9,830 of record DASYZB010000129.1, on the reverse strand, counting down.
CATGCCGCGCCGTTATTTCCCGTCCACAGCGATTCTGGTTTTAGGTGGAGTGCTATTTGCTCGAGGAGCTTTTGGAGGTGGAACGATCTCCAACTGCACACAGGCCGACCTCCAAGCGGCACTGGCCGGCGGCGGGACTGCGGTTTTCGCCTGCGGGGGCACCCTGACTCTTACCAGCACCATTACAATCTCCCAAAACACAGTGCTCGATGCTGGTGGTTATGACGTGGCGATCTTGGGCGGCCAGGCGGTCCGGCTGTTTCAGGTCATGCCGGGGGTAACGTTTTGGATCAAAGGACTGACTCTGGCAGGGGGACAGGTGACCGGCAGCAACGGCGCGAATGGGGACCCGCCCAGTCCGGGCCAGGATGCCTACGGCGCTGGGATTCTCAATTTGGGCGCTTCCCTTACCCTTACCGGCTGCACACTCAGCAATAATGCGGTGGTCGGCGGAAATGCGGGGGAGGAAACGATTTATAGCAATACTACGACGACAAACGGCGGGGCTGCCTATGGAGCCGCTATTTACAGCGCAGGCGGTGTCGTCAACCTTACCAACTGCAATATCACACACAATTTCGCCACTGGCGGGCTGGGTTCGCAGGTTAACAGTTTCTATGGCTACCCTGGAAATAGCGGCGAAGCGTTTGGAGGCGCTCTGTATTTAACGGACGGGGCTTCGGCTACTCTCGAGGATGTGATGGTGACCTCGAACAGCGTCACCGGGGGGGCGCCATTGTCCTGGAACGGCTCTGCCGGCAAGGGCGGGGATGCCGCAGGGGGAGGCATCTATGCGACGAACTCGGCCTTTGTGCTCTCTGGGTCAGCCTTTTCAGGAAATCTCGCCCAAGGGGGAGGGTTTTCGGCCAGCGGGGACATCGCCAGCGGGCTGGGAAGCGGCGTGGCCTTGGGGGGATGTGTGTTTTTGTCAAGCAACTCATCAGCTCACATCGATCTGTCCGCCTTCACAGACAGTTCGGCCCTCGGCGGCGCAGGGGCGCGTTACCAACCTGCAGGCGCCGGGCGCGGAGGCGCTATATTCAGCGCCGGTCAATTGGGAATCTCTGATTCGATTTTCGAGGGGGACCAAAGCTTGGGAAACCTAAGTATCTCGGCCAGCGCGGGACAAGGTGGCGCGATTTACTCGACGAGCGCGCTGACAGTGAACGGGTGCACATTCGACAACAATTCAGCTCTGGGCGGACGCGCCTCCAGCGAAACCGGCAACAATCCCTTTCCGGGCGCTCCAGGGGAAGGCGGCGCGCTGTGGAGTTCCGGCTCGCTTCTGGTCACCAATTCCACTCTCGCTGCGAATAGCGCCACGGGAGGCATGGGAGGAAATTTTGGCCCCGGCGGGGCGGGCGCTGGGGGAGCCATACTGATCTGCGGGGGGACCGCAACCTTGGTCAACGTGACGATCGCCACCAACCGGGCCGATGGCGCTACGTTGATGTCCTCACCTCCAGGACCCTCAGAAGGTGGGGGCTTGTCGGTTACCAATGGAGCAGCCACCGTTCGGGGCTCGATCCTCGCCTACAGCGCCAACGGGGGGGACGCCTGGGGAGCGGTCTCCGATGCAGGCTATAGTATTTGTTCCGATGGCACGGTTGGCTTTTCTGCCCAGGGCAGCGTCAATCAGACGGACCCGCTCTTGGGAGCGCTAAGCAACAATGGCGGCCCCACACCGACGATGCCTTTACTGGTCGGCAGCCCGGCACGCGACGCTATCCCCTCGGGTTTTCCGCCTACCGACCAGCGCGGAGTCACCCGGCCACAGGGGCCAGCGGCCGATATTGGCGCGTTCGAGGCTGATTTTGTGCCACAGTCCCCTGTCATCGTGACGCAACCCCAGGGACAAAGGGTTCGCGCGGGAACCAACGTCATATTTACCGCCGTGGCCTCCGGCCTTGCTCCGCTCTACTACCAATGGCGCAAGGATGGGACGGCCATTGCCCGCGCGACCACCACTCTGCTTTCCTTGACCAATGTTCAAGCTGCCGACGCCGGGACTTACTCGATATACGTGACCAACAGCCTCGGTAATGCCACGAGCCAGGGCGCCGCTTTAGTCATCGATTCTACTCCTCTGATCCTTTCGCAGCCCACCTCCGTGGCTATCTCGCCAGGAGCCGCCACAAACTTTGTTGTGTCCGCCGATGGTCCGGCCCTTTCTTATCAATGGTGGCACGACTCATCCCCAATATCCGCAGCAACCGGTTCAGTGTACTCGATAGCGAATGCTTCTCCGGGTGACCAGGGCAATTATTTCGCCGCCGTTTCCAATTTTGCCGGCACAACAAACAGCGCAGTGGCGAGCCTGGCTTTTGATTCTTCGGCTTTGAGTATCCTGGGTCAGCCCAAGGACCAGACCGTCGAGGCGGGTTATCCTGCGTCTTTCAGTGTTCTGGTTTCGGGCGTTCCGCCGTTTGCCTATCAGTGGCAGCACGGAGGCTTGGCCATTGCCGGCGCGACCGACAGCAGCTTCAAATTGGCTTCGGTGAGCACCAACGATGCCGGCAGCTACAGTGTCGTCGTGACCAATGGATATCGAATGCTCACCAGCAACGCAGCGCAATTGACAGTGACGCCTGGAGCCGCTCCGCCCTTGCTGGTGGCCGGCCTGGCGGGAGCCAATCTGACTATTACTTTTAACGCGGAAGCGGGGCGGACCTATCGCCTGCTGTGGTCCGCCAACTTCGCGGCATGGACACCCGTTGCAACCAACTCCACCGTTACCGCAGGGCAGGTGCAGTTCGTCAGGCCTACTGGTGTTGCGCCGTTTTCCTTTTACCGAGTGGTGACGCAGTGAGTTTTTGGAGTTTCGTTTGGCGGACTCAAAATTTGCCGATATTCTTTCCTCGGAAAAAGGCGTCCCAGAAGGATTTGAGGCCAGCGGCGAGGTTTTGTTTGGATTGAGAGATGCCGACGCTCTCCTTCAAGCGCGCGCGCAGGCGTTTTCGCTCGCGGCGTATCCAGGGGATCATTTTCAGGGCGTCACGCTTGGCCCGCCAGAACACCGCGCCTTGCGCCCGGAAAAGCATTCCGAGAAAAGCGAACAGTTCGTAAAGGAAATGGGAGGGCAGGTTTGCCAACGCGAGGGTTCCGACCATGTTCACCCAATAAAGGAACTCGACATTGCGCCGGAGATGGTAGCGATGGAAATTGCTGTATTGCTTGCCGGTGGCCGAGCCGAGGTGGTAGGCAATGGCGTCGTCCAGGTAGCGGCACTGGAAGCCGAACAAAGCCAGGCGCATCGCCAGGTCCGTGTCTTCGTAATAGGCGAAGTATTCGGGATGGAACAGGCCGACTTTTTCAATGGCTTCGCGCCGGTAGGCCGCCGCCGATGCGACGGGCCCGAAGGGTTCATGGCGTTTGCCCGCGAAGAAGCCTGCGGGCAGTTCGCGCCAGCCTTCGGTGGTGCAGCAGGTAAAGGTGTCGAACCCGGCGGAATCCAGGAAACCTGGGTTGCGGGTTTGGACCAGGCGGCAGGCCACGGCAGCGACCTGGGGGGTTTCAAAGGCCTGAATGATTCTCTCCGCCCAGTGCGGGTCGAGAACGACGTCGTTGTTGATGAGGGCGATAATCGGGCCGCGCGAGCGCGCATAGGCGAGGTTGTTGGCCTCGGAAAAGCCGGCATTGCGGTCGAGGCGTTCGAGGACCCAGCCTGGCCGGCCAAAAAACGGGATGTCCCACGAGCGGTCGATGGAGCCATTGTCGATGACGATGACCTCGTAATCGGTGAAGGTCTGGCGGCTGATGGAGCCGAGAGCGTCCGAAAGCAAAGGGCCGCCGTTAAAGTTGACCAGCAGAAAGCTGAGCCTGGGCCCGGGCATATCGGCTACCGGCGCGCCCGGTAGGCGACCCAACGGAGCGGCCCGCCCAGATAGTCGATTGTCCCGCGATACATGAGTTTGACCCACTGCCGCTTGAGCCGGGTGGTGATGCCGCGCCAGCGCATACCGGCCTTGCTGATGCCTTTGGCGAAGCGCGCCCGCACGATGCGGACCTCGTTGGCCTGCTTGTCTGGTTCGGCCACCGTCTTGCTCGTCGGCTGATAACGGTAAAAGGAAAGATTCCGTTTGATATGATGGAACTTCACGCCGCGAGTCGCCAGCCGCAGCCAAAACTCATAGTCCATCATGTATTGGAGCCTGTTGTCGAGGAAACCGTGCTCGTGCAACAGGCTTCGTTTAAAAAAAGCTGAAGGTTGTCCCACGATGTTGACGCCGTAGAGCATGATGTCGAAATCAAATGGGATTTCCTTGCGCCTGATGAAGGGTTTGCCGGTCTCGGTCACCAGGGTGTAATCGCCATAGACCACACCGGCGTCGGTGTTTGAAAAGCTCTCCGCAATGGCGCGCAGCGCGCCTTTGTCGAAATAATCGTCGGAATTCAGGAACGTGACCACCTCGCCGGTGGCGCGTTCGAAGCCGGCATTGACGGCATTGGTTTGGCCGCCGTCCCGTTCGCTGCGCCAGAAGGCCAGGTGCTTCTCGTATTTGCGGATGACATCGACGGAGCGGTCCTTCGAGCCGCCATCCATGATGATGTATTCGAGGTCGGGGTAATTCTGCGACAGAACGCTTTGGATGGTTTCTTCCAGGTATTGGGCCTGGTTATAGGAGGGGGTGACAACGGTGATCCGCATGAATCAACGTACCGCTGGCACTACAGCGGGAAGATGGTCTTGAGACCGGTTTCCAATCATGGGCACAGGATTGGCGCTGGGGGGAGGGGGGTCAAGCGGGAAGTAGGGCCTGGGTAGGGCGTGGTTACGAGAAAGCGGTAGAGGACTACCGCAGTCCAAAACGCTGCGCGCCATCTTGTACCCGTCCGCGCGAAGCGGCTTGGACTGCGCCAGTCCCTGGCGCTTTAGGATGGGTGCTGGTCTCGGAGAACGTGCCCTGATTGGACGTCGGATGTTTCGATGTTCAATCAGGGCTTTCCTTTTTTCCCCATTCTCCTCATCGTTAAAGTCGTGGGCACAGAGTCTCCGAGTGTCATCGGCGTGGTGGCGGCTTACCGGCGGCCACAGATGCTGGTGAACTTGCTCGGGTCGCTGGCCGGTGCCACGACGTTGCGCAAGGTTATTGTGGTCGATAACGGTTCCGATGAGGAGACCGAGAGGGCCGCGAAGCAGGCGCCGGTTCCTGTGCTGTATCATCGGCCTGAGGGCAACCTGGGCTGCGGCGGCGGTGTGGCGCGTGGCCTGAAGCTCGGGTTGCAGGAGGAAGGGGTGACGCATTTCTGCATGCTGGACGATGATGCCGAGTCACGCCCCGGGGCTCTGGACATTTTGATCCGGGAAATGATATTGGCTGAGGCCGACGTTGCGGTGCCGCTGGTGCTCACGCGAGAAGGGTTCATTGGCTGGCCGCCTGGTCTGCAAGAGGCCCATCCTTGGGAGGTCATCCGGCGTCCGCGTATCACGCCCGCCGAGTACTACGAACGCTGTGGAACGGGGCCGGTACCGTTCACGTGGGCGCCCTGGCCGATGATGGCCGTTTCGGCCCGGGCAGTGCGCGAGTGCGGCTGCCCGCGAGACGATTTCTGGCTGTGCGCGGAGGACCTGGAATACAGCTTACGCATAACTCGTCGGCATACGGGTGTGCTTGTGCCGGCAGCGACGTGCCGTCATTTGCCACCTGCTTCGTCGGGCGGCGATGCCTTGGGCGGGGCCCATTACCTGCGGTTTTGCCTGATGCTGCAGAACCTGTCGTACCTGTGCACTCGATTGGCTCATGGGCGGCGTTCCATCCGCCATTTGCCGGAGAATTATTTACGTTTCATGCGGACCTTCGGCGTGAATGGAACAAGCCTCAGAGATGCCGGGCTGGCGTTGTGGCATGGGGCGGTGCGTGGCAAGCCGGGAGGGGTGGCGGGGGCGCTGAAGGAAAGGATGAGGGATGAAGGATGAGGGATGAGGGATGAGGGGGTGCGGCGCCTACTGCCGAAAACGGAAGTACATCGATGGGCTTCCCAATGGCAGGGTGATAAGAGCGCCGTTGGTGATGGAATCCGGGGAAGTTGCGAGCTGGGTCCAGGGGCCTTGGGCCAGATTTGTTGTGCATTCCACCACGAAGCTGCTCGATGCCCAGACGGGATATGTCAGTAGCAGATTTGTAGTCGAGAGGGTCGCGGCCAGGGCCGGCTGGGTCATATCCAGTTGGCCTGAAAAGCTGCGCAGAAAATTCGTGTCGGAACTGGCGGTCGCGTTCAGGTCATAAAAGCCGCTCGCGTTGGTAACAGGGAAAAATAAGCTGCTGAGCAACATGCCCGCCGGAACGGAGTCAGTGCAGCAAACGCCCGGTTGGGCCGCGTTGGTGAGGGTGAAGCTCACCGGCGAAAGGGTATAATTCTGAAGTGCGGCGCGGACTCCGCCGGCGATGGAATCGAGACTGAAAAGGACATCAATTCCATTGCAATTAGTATTCAGGTTTCCAACGAAGTGGCGGAGGAATCCGGCGGGGCCGTAGCAAGAGAGGTCGTAGGCAGCCTGCGCATTGGTCACTGCGAAGTAATCCGTCAGCGAGCTGCTGGGCAGAATATCATATTGCCAAGGCCCGTCGGCGCGGAATGCATTTGCATAAATGGCCAGATGGACGGAGGCGGTGCCGGCGTTGGTCATGGTGATTCCGACCCGCTGCCCGGAACAATCAACGAATAGCGAGGCATCCGGCGCATAGGGCAAGGGCCTGGCCGGGCGTGTGCCGGCTTCCTGCACGGGAAGGGTTTGAGGTGACGGCGGCACCGGGGTTATTCCATTTGTGCAGTTTATCGGCAGGGGGTCCGGCAGGATGGGCACATCCGTTACAGGATGAAGAAAATCAAAAGCCGAAGTCAGATCGCCGCACACCTGGCGGCGCCAAGGGCTGATGTTGGGCTCTTGCACACCGGTCCAGGTCTCCAGAAAGCGCAGAATCGAGGTGTGATCGAACACCTGCGAGCACACATACCCGCCGCGCGTCCAGGGCGAAACCAGAATCATTGGGACTCGGGCTCCCAACCCGATGGGCAGGCCATGGGCAAACTCGTCTGGAGTGCCAGTTGGTGGTACGGGCGGCGGAACGTGATCGAAGAACCCCCCGTTCTCGTCATAGGTGATCACGAACACAGTCGAATTGTAAACTGCCGGAGTGGAGGTAAGGGCGTTAAGGAGTTGTTCAATAAAGAACGCGGCGTTGCCGGCAGCGAGAAACGGGTGCTCCGAAGCGCTCCAGCGGGGAATAATCCAGGAAACCTGTGGGAGAGTGCCATTGGTGATATCAGACTGGAAGGCGGCAACAACGTCTGGAACCAAAGCAATGCCGCGGTCATAAAGGGGATTGCCGGGCTGGGCGTTTTTGTATTGCGCAAACCACGTCAGAGGATTCACGGGTATGTAATCAGAACTTTGTTGATAAGACTTCCAAGTGACACCTGCCGCCTGCAATCCTTCAGGATAGGTGGTCCAGGTGAAACCGTTGGTCGGCACGAGGTTCCCAAGCACCGGGCCGCCGCCGGTGCCGTTCGGATCAATCGTCCCGGAGATGGAGTAGAGCCGATTGGGGTTGGTCGGCCCGAGAACGGAACAATAGTAGGCATCGCAAACGGTATAGGCGTCAGCCAGGGCGTAAAGAAATGGCAAGTCGGCTCTTGTGTAATAAGCCATGGCCGTTGTTCCTTTTGCGGGAATCCACTGATCCCATTTGCCCCAATTCCAGGCCTGATGTGAGGTGCTCCAGTCATGATAGACATCGACCAGACACCGGCTCGGGGCTGGGAAGGGCAGCACAAAGCTGTTGCTCTCGGGCTGGAAAAGGTCTGGCGATCCGTTATCGAGAATCAACGCGTTCGGGTCGCCGAAGCCGCGAACAGCGCTGAGGCTGCCCAAGTAATGGTCGAAGGAGCGGTTTTCCAGGATCAGGATCACCACATGCTGAACATCTTGAATTGTGCCGGTTGCCGCGAGCCCGTTCAGCGCAAATGCAATCAGGATAAAGGATAAGGCCGCTGTCCTTTTTATACGACCGGCAAAGCAGTCGATGTGGTTCACACGAATCAGGGAACGGAAGGAAGCATACACTGAACCGAGATAGGAAGTCAAATTCTAATGTGCCATAGCCATTGAGGAAATCGTGCTTATAGCTGGGAGGATTGCGACGAGGCAATGTTCGACCATCCGAGCGATTCTTAGACTTTTATTCCACCTGGTGGACGTAGGTGGTGGGGACCGAAAACGCCGACCGGTGCGCATCCAGCCACTCGGAGGCGCTGGGCTGGTTTGTAATTTCTTTGCGAAGAATGGCCAGAATCAGGTCATGAGTGAGGAGCGTGTTGAACCGGGGCGAGTACGTCATGGGCTGGTCGGCGCCGGGTCCTTTGAGCAGAAACGGCACGCGAAAACTATGCCGGTGATCGTAAAGGTCGGTTTCGCGCCAAAAATGGTCGGCGCTGACCAGCAGCCAGGTGTTTGTGGATTGGCCTGAGGTGTCCATCGCCTGGCGCAGCGTTCCCAAAAAGCGATCAGCCAGAGCAAAATTGTTAAAATACCCCGTGGCCACGTTCATAAAGGCAATTGTGTATTGGCCCGTTTTGGGATTATACACGCCCGGGTGGTGCGGAGGGGCGAGATGCAAGAGAAGAAGGCCGTAAAGATTGTTGGTGACCAATGAAACCGAGTCGGCCAGGGAATCGCGGCAGAGGGTCTCAAAGCGGCTTTGATAATAATAACGCTTGTAAAGGCAGCAGAGCACCTGGCCGGCCATTGCCTTCCCGAATGTAGGAGCGCGTGCCAGGTCGTATCTCGGGAAAGGGTAAAAAGAGCAAAAGTTCAAAGCGGACCCGAGGATTCGGTTATAAGGATGATACCACCCCACGAGTGCGGTATTGACTCCGAGTTCGTGGGCGGCAGAAAACACCGAGGGCAACTTGCTCCAACCAGTGACCGTTCCGGACTCCGCAAGGGTCACGTTGAGTTCGCAGGAGTCCTTCAGCGCGGCTGCTGATATCGGGCGCCCCGAAATGAGGGCCGGCATAGAAACCAAGGTCGAACCGGCGGGCGGGAAGGCGTTGGTCGCGAAAAGGGATTCCCTCGATAGCCGGTCAAATTCAGGCAGGCGCAATTGGGCGGGGCGCTCCTCGAAAGCAATCCGTTGATCGGCTTCATCGAAGATGATCCACGCAACCCGCGGCGCTCCCGCTTTGACAGGGCAAGGCGCTGGCAAAACGGGGTCCGGGCCAGCCGGGGATAGGTGCTGAATCCCGAGGCATAGGAATGCCACACGAGCCAGGTTCAGCAGCGCCAGTGGTGAAAGGATAGTGGCCAGAAATTGTGACACCAGGACAGCCAACCGGTATTGCCAAAGTCCTATGCCGCACACCGCCACCACCAAACTGGCTACCAGGGGCTTTTTCAAAGCGGCCACAATATGGTCGCCTCGAATCCCAACCACATACAACCGGCAATAATCCAGCGGCAACGCCAGCGATGCCAGGAAAACAAATAGAGACAAGAGGGCTAGCCAGCGACTATGAGAGCGCCTGCTCGCGCGCAGTATCACCCACACCGCCAGACTCAGCCAGGCCAGGTTTGCAACCAGGGCCAGAAGCGTGACCGGCGCGACGCGCAGTTTATTATAGTATCCCTGGCTTCCTGAGTACAGCAAAGGAGCCCAAGCGCTTATGAAACAGAGATTGGCGATTGAAAGGGCGAGCAGGGCATCCCTGATTTTATGAGCGAAGGGATTTTCGGCCACGTCACGGACAGAGCCCGGCCTTGACGAGGGAGAGTCCGCCCGCGGTTCACTCACGCCCCAGCCCCCCTTTTTTTCAGCGCATAAATGCGGCGG
>DASYZB010000128.1 GCA_035946615.1 Verrucomicrobiia bacterium | reverse complement strand
AGCCGTCCAGAAAACCGCCACCCGAAGAAAAACATCCTGGGCTCCTGGGAAAAGAGGGGGCGACTGTTAGGCAACCGCCAGCAGCCAGCGCACAGTTACAACTCGGACGAACCCGAAAAATCCCTAATTCGGAACCGCCGCTGGATTTGCAAGCGGTTGGGAATTGCTGGAGTCAAGGGAGCTACAGGGGGATTCCCTACCCTCGACTTGAAGGTACCGCCTCCAGCACCTGCAGTGTCAGCCGATTTAGCGGCAGGACCACAGAGAGCACCAGCGAGACCGGGGACAGCGGTGACGCACGGGATGCAATCGACATTTCCGCGAAGGCCAATCTTGGGAACATCATCGATTATTATTCCGGGGCTCTCCCACCTGGCGGAACAATCGACGTGCCAGGCCAGGGAAGCCTCCCCGTGACATACAGCGGGTTCGGCAGCAGCATCCAATGCTCATGGAATTTCCAATGGGATTGGACAGATGAGGGATCTATAGACTGCGCAGACGTCATCGTAAGACACTACGGGCATGATATCGGCACGATTACATGCGATCTCCTCAGTGGATCGGTCACCTACCACCACGATGTATTTTCGGGCCTCTACAGCTTCGATGGCTGCCGGGACCAGGAGTCTGACCTGCAACCGAACGACATCTACGACTGGTCGTTGCTGTTGTCCGACGCCGGCGCCCAGTACTCTTATGACCACACATACACAGACAACAGCGGGAACGACTCTTCCGCTCACCATGATGCTACGATTACGTATGGAGAGCCATACACAAGCGATCAGGTAAACCAGGATTGCGACGCCCTCCTCGCCCAATGGAACCTCCTTGACGATGTCCAATACCCGTGGCGCAATGATGGCGCCATCACCACGGGTCCGCTGGTAACGTACAACGAACTCGGCGCCACCGCGCCAATAGTGGTGTCCGGCGACCCACCGCCCAAGCCGCTCCCATGGCCTTCTCAGCCAGAGGGCGCTGTGCTTGGCGCACCACTCGAGGTTCACGGTCCCAATGGCGAACTCTACACACACGAGCCGTATTTCAATTTTTATCACATTAACTGGGGCTTCGAGGAAACCGACCGCGGACATCCCCAGGGTTTTATCCAGTCCTACGGCGCGGCATCCCCGTTCCCCAATGCCACACAATGGGTGGACGCCGATCAGGCCCGCGTTTTCCCCGGCGGGCCTTTTTGGGCCTATGGATCCTCTGTTGAGGGCAGCGACCATTTGATGTTCCGGCTCAAAAGCCCCTACATCACTGATACCGATGGAGAGTACGAGGAGGGCGGGTACGGCGCGGGCTGCCTGATCAAGTGCAAGTGGGCTGAAACGCTCGACTCTGCGGCCGCGCCCGGCATGGATTTTGTCTTTAAAGACTGGGATTTCGATTTCCGCAGCTTTATCGAGAGCTACCAATGCACGGCCGCTGCCAGATTCTGGAACGACTCTATGACAACCTGTCCAGCAATGGCTGGGTGCGCCCCGGTCGGTTTCACGCCAATCACCAACCCTGCAAACGATCCTGACCAGAGGTATTACATCGGACCCGGCTCATGGTGGGTGTCCGGGATGAACTGCCAGCCCATCCATTACGATTACGACTGCTGCCAGCCCGCCGTCTATGTCCAGCCCAACTCCCCCGGCGCGGACTGCACTAATGGAGTATTCATTCCGATGCCGGCTGCCACCTGTGATGACCAATACGGCTCCCTCTGGATGGGCCGTGTGGACCAATCCACCAGCGATTCCCAAGCCTGCGCGAATTACGTCGCCAACCGCAACAGCGGCACTGCCAATCACCCATCCTGTGACCCCCAGATCGAATTGGACTTGGTTTGGCATCCCCTCCCCAACGGCGGAGGCGGTTACGAGACCTTCGTGGTACCCCTCGGGTTCAGCTACGGGGGAAACCCAACCCAAGCTACCGGAATTGATGTGGACATTGATTCGGATAACAACAATGGCATCAATCCTGCCGACCGCAGTACATACGAGGACTTCATCGAGGACAATCCCCTCAGGTCCGGCAAGATCATCTACGTCAATGCGGGTGACGCCGACCTCGATGGCATTCCGGATTTCGCAGACGGCTTCGACCTCGATGGCATTGCTGGAAACGACGATGACAGCGCTGGCCCGAACCACTTCGTTCCTGTGGTGATGGAAATACCCAACGGCTTAAACCTTTCCGCGGCCCGCGTTACTCTGGCCTACGACGCTTCCGATCCTACGGGCGTGACCCGGGACCAGGCTGGAAACTGGCAGCCGGCCCCTGGGCATCTCCGTCTTTGGCTTAAGGATGGCGACCAACCACGAAACCCGAACAGCGCCAACTCTCCCTCAACTGCCGGCGACTATCTTGCTCCGGGGGTCTATACACCAGCACAGTTGGGCTTCAACGATACCACCCACCTTATTACCGCCTACGCGGAAGGAATTGCGCCCAGCTATTATAGGGCGGACCAGCGGATCACTGTCGAGCTTGATCCCACTGGGGACGGTCAATCCCAAATTACGCAGGATGCAGTCCGTATAACGGTCATCGGTGTCGAGGCGGTGGAGCCGACAAGCGATTCGACAGCGGAGGTTCGCTCCTCACTCAAAGATTCCCACCCAGCGCCTTACTTCGAGGATGTCGGTATCGTGTTTCTTGGCGAGCCGCATCCCAGTGAGGACGGCACCAGGCTCCTGGGATCGTTCGAGATCAGCGGCAGGATTCGGTCAAGCCTGTGCGATTTGACCCCAGGCGATGAGGGAAAGATTGGGAGTAAATTGGATGGCAGCCTCCAGGACATCTCCATCTCGCTTAACGGCGAGCCCTTGCCTAACCCCACAATCTTCGCATTTAACCAACCTAAAAGCGCAGCAGATATATCGTTCACAAAACCATACGCCACCTACACCGAATTTGACTTGGTTTTCAACGACGTGGATGTGTCCACCGGGCTGAATTGGCTGCGCCTGGCGGCGACGGACAAAGTTCCGGGAGTCGGTTTGACTGGCTCTGCCGAGTACTCCTGGACCGTGCTGGCAACGTCCAATCCCCTCGCCTCGCCTGCGCTCGCGTCATTGGATGGGCTGGATAGCGACGCCAGTCCGTTCGACGGGTGGATATTCCAATTCACCCCAGCGACCTTCCTCACGGGCTCTGAAGGAGGAGAAATTCACCCTTACTACCTCCGATTCACAGGCCCGTTCGACGTGCTTGCCAACCTTTCCGCAGCCCATCCTGAGAAAGTGGCGAAAGGACCGGACAATAATTTCTACGCTGCCGGTCCGGACCGCACCCCAGAAGCACGGATTCTGACCGCCCTGAAGAGCGCCCGCCTTCTGCCCGCAGTTGCCGGTCCCTTTGACGGTTTTGAGGAAAGCGCAGGGTACTTCTACGGAATCGGGGTACAGGGCATGGATGACGTGAAAGGCTTGTTCCAATTTGCGGTCATAAACGCGAAAGTCACCGTTCTCGAAGCGAAATACTTCATCGCTTATCAGCACTTATCTCTTGGTATAGCGAACGAGCAGGACTTGCAATTCGTAATCAATCTCAACACCAAAACGGAACAAGCCTCTCGTGCCGCCCAGGCAGTCTGGGATTTATGGTCGTCACTCGAGCGCGGTGAATTGGCCAGCTTGGAGGCCGCCGCGAGTGGAGACTGGCCGGAAGCCTGGCGCCAGTCTGAGACCGTCCGCCTCTTGGCCGCCTACATGGTCGAGGCCATGGTCGCCATCAATAATGAATACATCGAGAGCTCCGCTTTCAAACGTGGCGAGGTCAAAGGGCGGATCACACTTGAGGCAGTCCTTATCATCTTGCCCGTCACCAAGGCGGCCCAAGTGAGCAAAGTGGCGGTGCTCACGAAACTCTCCGAGGTCCAGTGGATCAAGGAAAATCCGCAACTGCTGAACATCATTCTGAAGGTCATAGAGTTGGCTAAAGGGAATAAACCCACTCCGCCAATTATTGGCTTGCGAGCATCTGAGGTACCGGCCCTGCGCACGGGCACGGAAATCGGTGCTGCAGGGGAGCGGCTTTCTGGGGGGATGGCTATCAAGCTCGCTAGTGATGGCGTTGCGAGCCGTCGAGCGAAAGTGCTGGAAAGCCTGATGAATGAACTGCCGAACGCGGGCGAACGCAACATTGCCGCACGTCTAAGGACGTACCAGGCAGCCGTTGTCGATAAATGCGCCACGGTTCCCTCAGCCGGCGAGTATGAGGACGTTTTAAGATATGCCGACTTTGACTCCTTAAAGGCGCAAAAGGGCGTGACGCATGTGCTTGTGGCCGATGAAGAGGACATCGGTCTAATCACTTCGATTGAGGGCTTTATGCCCGATGATTGGCTCGTTGGGCATCATTGGCCGCCGAAGTACCTCCAAGACCGATTTATTGAGCTTGGCGTGCAGATTCTCAACAAAGATGACTGCCCGGTACAGATATTGACCGTGTTCGAGCATGCAAAGGGGAGGGCGGGCAGTATTCACACCCTTATGAACGGCGGACCTTTTCCTGAAGCGCAGGATGCTCTTAGCCGATACGTTACTCCGCAGGAGTTAATGGATGCACTGCTGGAATTTGTCGACAACAATCCAAACAGTGATGTAACAAAGTTCTCGAAACCATTGCGCGGGTGGGCACAGGAGCACAATATTCCATTTACGCAATGAAATACAAGATCGCCTTCCGAATCCGACAGCGAGGTTCGCCGCCTGGGCTTTATCGCTTATGCAGGATGCTTGCCCCGTCCGGGGCCCGTGCCGAGGACGTTAAACTCGAGGCTCGCAGCGGCGAGTCATCAAAACGTTTCAAAATCGCGCTGCTGGTCAACATGTGTCGGTCGTTTGGTCTCGGTCGGACCAATTTTGGTGATCCTGGAAGTTATGGCTACGTTTTGGACCGCGAATACGAAGAGAGTGATCTGGACGCCTGCGAGCTTCTCAGGATCGTTGAGGTCAGGGACCGGAAGGTGCGCTCCGACGATAACCGCGATGTTGAGGGCCGGCTCAGGCTGCAGTCTGCGAAAGCTAGCCGGCTCCAGGATTTCGGTGAGCTTAATCACTGGCTTGTTGCAGCGGATTCAACCCGCCAAATGCTCGAGCAAGGGCGCTTCCGGGGAGTCCAATTCCGCAAAGTTGTCACCGAGGGCCCACTCTCGGAAACCCACTCTGCCCCATATTGGGAGTTGGGCACTTCCATTACACTTCCGAAGCTCGCGAACACTAATAGACTAATGTGTTACGGAAGGGGGCCGGCGGGAACGGTGGAACCATTCAACGGCGACTATTCCCGGATGGTATTCATCCACGACCCTCCATACGCCATCGGTGAGATCCACTACGCTCGAGGCGACCTGCAGGGACTGAGGCCGTTTGATATCGCCCAAACGTTCGAGCACCTATGGATCCCACAACAATCCATCGTAATCTCTAATGCATTGTACAAACTTCTACGCAGCCGCGGAGTACCGGTGATTGTTTGGCCAGTACGACTTGACGAGGGTGCCAGTTGATTGACGTTGGCAGGAGGGTCACCGGGCGAATCAAAACCAGCCACCCTGAGGTGAGCCGGGCTCGGACCAGAGCATACCGGAGCCCTTGCAGCGTCCGCCAATGACCGTTTTGCAGCCCGCCACCACGACGCCAGAGCCGTAGAAGAAGCCCAGGGCACGATAGGTGCCATAGAGCATGCGGAACGAAAACATCCTCAGCGACTGGAACTTGCCGGATATCAAGGCCACGCCGAGCGGCCCGTTACGCACAGGCCTATCAGGTGCTTGATGAGTACCTCAGATTCCTCAAAAGTTACCCCGAATATGCTGACATGGTCCCGGTAGTCCGGGCGTTTTCAAAAGTCCACTACATACCGATCACCGAATGAAACTGTTTCGCAGCATCTCAGTTAGTCAACGGCGAACTCCTATAGACCTCTATGAGTCAATCTGCAGCTTGTACCCGACGAGCCGAAAATCAGACTTTTTCTTTCTGGAGGCCAAGCCGGGCGACGAGGAATCGGGGCGCCTTGTTGAGCGTGTTTTGGCGCTCTGCAAGGAGCAAGGCCTGAAAGAGACCCGGGGAGAGACGGTCGGGTCTTATGTGTACGGTTTGGTCCGCATTTATGATGCGGTCGATCTAAAAGAGGCGCCTCTCCTTCTACTGCTGATCCAGCGCAAGATGTTCCAGGACGCCGACCAGCGGGACGCTGCAGGCCGGTTGTGGCTTCCAGCTACCAAGGCCAAAAGCAGCGTGAAGGTGGGTTCGATCTACCCAAAGCCGTGGATCGTGGTATCGGATAGCGTCCGTCGCACCCTGGAGAGTGGCAACTTGGCCTCCTTGGCCTTCGGGGAGGTCTGCATAAAAGGAAAGTCAATACACGGCTCTCGAGAGCCCTTTTGGGAGCTAAAGAGCCACCTGAGCTTGCCGAAGATGGTCAACTCGGTTCCCTTTAGGGACTGCCCCGTCGAAACTTACGGCATCGAGGATGAGCCCTACCGCTACGGGGAGCCGCATTACCGGCGGAGCGAACTTGAGAAGGTAGGCTCGTTCGACATCGCCCAGACATTTGAGCGGCTGGGGATGCGAGAGCATGCCTTGGTCGTCTCCCAGCGGTTTTACCGGTATTGCCTGCAGAACAAAATCCGACTCGAGGCCATGCCCGCTCGAATCGACCCGGAGTAAATCCAGTCGACCAGCGACCCAGGGCCCTGCGCCAACTACGTGGCCAACCTTGAACAATGGTCTCGCCAACCCGCCTGCTTGCGACCCTCAAATCGAGTTGGACCTCCTCTTGCACGGCCCGGGCAGTTACGAAACGTTCGTCGCCCCGCTGGGATTTAGCTGCGGCGGCACCCCACGGCCGGGGCTGGACATCAAGACGGTCACCCGAGACAGGTGCATTACCGGCAAAGCGACCTGGTGCAAATGGGGCCCTTTGACATCGCCAGGACGCTGGAGCACTACATGGAGACCCACCCCGCTCTCGTGATTTCCCAGCGGTTTTACCAGCACTGCCTGAAGAACAAGATTGCTCTCAATGTGGACCCTGTGCGCATTGATCCTGAGTGAGGCCCTGAGAAGAATATGTTAAGATTATGAAATATGACGATTTCACCGTCTTTTATCCCCGCGCACATCTGGCTCATGAAACCGGCAGGCGGGCGATTGCATTGAGAGGCGCTGAAGCGGTCCTAATAAATTCGACCAGCCGTTGCTACGTCGTGCGTCCGGACGGTCAAAGACATCCTTCACCTAGCGGCGACGTGCTTAGCTTCCATTCCGCCCCTGTTAGAACCGCTTTCACGGAAAATGGTTTCGTAATGCGACCCTTAAGAGGAGCGAAATATTCTCCGCGCGCAAGCGCTCGATCCCACGGTATTGAACAAAAAGGCTCCAACACAAGCAACAACGCCGCCAACCGAAGCAGTAAGCAGTCAATAGGTCAATAGAAATTCCCCGTGACTCACCCCTGCCCTCGGCGCTAAAGTAGCCGCGCCCACTATGAACAATCGAATTGGCTTCATTGCCCTGCTCTCCTTGGCTGTGGGACACCCGCTTTCTGCCGCGCCCCGGGGGGTCTCGTTCGAGCCCGCCAGGGACGTCGAGGTCTATGATTTTACCGAAGTGTCCGCGCGCGTGGACGGACCGGACACCTCAAACCCTTTCACCCAGGCCGCGCTGAGCGGCTCGTTCGCCCCTAACGGCGAAAGCACCGGCGTCCCGGTGGAAGGTTTCTGCGATTCACCCGATGGCGGTCTGTTTCGCATCCGCTTTATGCCCGACGTTGCGGGTGACTATTCCTATTCGGTCATTTACCGCGAGGGCGATTTCGCACGAACAAACACCGGCACGTTCCACGCAACCGCCGGTCATCGCCGCGGCCCAATTCGCGTGGACCCAAAATACCCGTGGCATTTCATTTGGGAAGGGACCGGGGAGCACTATTTTTTCAATGGCACGACGGCGTTCTGGCTGATGGGTTGGCGGGATGAGCGAATCATCCAGAACGCCATCGAGCGGCTGCACCGGCTGAAGATCAATCGGCTGCGTGTGCTGCTCTCAGGCGATGCCAACATTTATTGGGGCGAGCCGGTGATGACTGGCGAAAACTTCACCATGGCCCTGCGCCCCTGGGCCGGCAAGGCGCCTGGAGATTTCGAGCACCCCGGCCTGGATTACGCGCGCTTCAATGTTGGTTATTGGCAGAAATGGGAGCGCATGCTCCGCTTCGCCCGCCAGCGCGATATGATCATCTCGGTGATTCTCGACATCTCGACTCACCACGCCCAACCCCCCGCCGGCAGCCAGGACGAGCGGCGCTACATCCACTACGCCGCCGCGCGCCTGGGCGCATTTTCGAATATCACCTGGGACCTCGGGGATGATTTGGACAGTTTTCGCGATGAAGCCTGGGCGCACCAGACCGGCGCCATGCTGGTTGGATTAGACCAAGCCAGGCACCTGGCCTCCAGCCACCCGGTTCAGCGCCAGCACCAGGACCGCGCCTCGGCTTGGTTCGGGTTTACGTCCATCCAGGATTGGTCACGAAGCCAGCACGCCCTGATGCTCGATGAGAGGCAAATCCAGCTCAAAACGGGCCGCATCATCCCACAATGCAATGAAGAATACGGCTATGAAGACCACTACCCTCATTGGGGACCTTACCCGCACGGGGATTCGGCGGAGACCTTGCGTCACATGGCCTGGGAAATCGCCATGGCCGGCGCTTACGGCACCGCCGGGGAGACGGCGCGGCGCGGCGTCAATATCTGGCCCGACACCGGCGGCGGCTGGATTAATGGGCGCGGCGACGACACCATGGTGATGCTCAAAGGGTATGAGCACATGGTCGATTTCTTCACGAGCTTCGACTGGTGGAAGACCCAACCCCATGACGAACTGGTCAACAACGGCGCGTTTTGCCTGGCCAAACCGGGCGAGATTTACGCCGTGTACCTGCCTCGGGAAGGAGACGTCACAATACACCTCGAACCGGGCGCATACGAAGGAACCTGGTTCAACGCCTTTACCGGAGAAACCGCGCCCTTGCCGCCGATTCAAGGCCCGGTTTGGACCTCACCGCACACCCCGGGCTGGCTGGATTGGGCGCTGCTGCTGAAGAAAAAATAGTTGCGGCTCATCTTTTTGCCTGGCTCGAACTGCCATTGAACTGAAATACCAAAATATGTTGCCAGGGCAGTATCTCGATGGTCCGGACCCAGCGCAGCGGCAAGACCGACATCTCTTTTTTAACCTGGGCCCGGCTCATCTTGTGCAGAGGCTTGATTGGCACAGCCGGGTCCTCGGCCCGATACTCGACGAACGCCACCCGGCCATTGGGCTTTAGAGACCGGCAAATGGCCTGCATCATTTCATATGGGAAATCGAATTCGTGATATACATCCACCAGAACAACCAGGTCCACCGCCCTGGCCGGCAGCCGCGGGTCGGTCGCTGTTCCCAGGATCGGGACCACATTGGTGATGGCCCGTGACGCCATGTTTTTAGACAGCAACTCCAGCATCTCGGGTTGAATATCTTCGGCGAGTACTTTTCCGGAAGGACCTGTTTTACGGGCCAAGCGCCGGCTTAAATAACCGGTGCCCGCCCCGATGTCGGCCATCACTTGCCCAGGTTTGACGCCCAGTTGTTCGATCAGCACTGAAGTATTCTCTTGCAGCTCGCGCTCCGGACGCTCCAGCCAATCAGCCGCCTGGTGGCCCATCACTTGCGCTATCTCACGGCCCATGTAGAACTTCCCAATCCCGTCCGGGTCGTGCGCGCGGCGGAACTCGTAGCGATTAGTGACAGCCGGGTAGGTTTGATCGAGGGCCTTGGCGCGCGACGGCCAAAGCGCCAGACAAAGCGCAGGCACGAGCCAAAGGCGGCGCAAAGCCATTACAAAGCTGATGCTGATTTTGCGAGGCACAGTTATGTTTTATAATGGCTTGCCTCAAAACGCCACTACAGAGAACAGATGGCGGCTCGTTGCTTCGACTCTGTCATTAGCCCCAGGTGAACAAAGGTGGCCAGACTGACAATCTTGATCAGAGACTCGACTCCTTGCGTCGTCTCCTGCAAAGGTTTGGAACTGACCTTGTCCTTGGCCCTGGGAAATCACCCGATTTGTTGCGCGTAATCCGAGGCTCAAAAAAATTTCTTTAGCGATTTTTGGATTCTGTCTTAGACTGATGCGCGCAGACCAGGGGCGCCGAAACACTGGGGCGGGCATAAGCGACATGGCAAATGGCGGCATAGTTTTACTGGCAGAAGATAATCCCGATGACGCGCTGTTTATACAGCGGGCGTTCAAGAAACTCGGGATTAAGGAACGCCTGGTCGTTGTCTCGGATGGCGAGTTGCTCAAGCATTACCTGCTCGGGCAAGGGCCCTATGGCGACCGCGAGCATTATCCATTGCCCAAGCTGATCCTGCTGGACCTTGGAATGCCCCGGATGAGCGGATTCGAGGTGCTCACGTGGTTGAGGCAGGAACCGGCTTTGAGGCATTTGCCCGCTGTGGTGCTGACCACTTCCACCTATTCGCCGGATGTGAGGCGGGCATATCAATTAGGAGCGAACTCCTTTCTGACTAAGCCTCTTGAACTGACAGAATTCATTAATGCCCTTCGACAGGTGGCAGATTTCTGGCTGACCCGCTGCCGATTGCCTGAAGAGGGTAAGACAAGGGAACGGCTAAAAGATAAGGTCATCAAGCTGCCCCGCAGACAGAGCAAGGGTGGAGGAGGGTAGCGGCAATCTATTTTAAAACGTGCCCTCCGGAGAGCGGCGGCCTCATCCCGGCGGGGGCGGGGGTGTGTTGGTGCGGAGCCAGTAGTGGTCGATTGTTTTGGCGAGGCTGATGAGGCCATCCAGGTCGGAAGGCTTGAGGAGATATGAATTGGCCCCGAGATCGTATGCCCGTTTGATGTCGTCCGGGATCAGCGAGGAGGTGAGCATGATCACCGGAAGGCGTTTGAGCCGAGGCTGGCCACGTATCCAGGCGAGGACCTCCAAACCGGACTTGCTGGGGAGCTTGATATCGAGCAGAACGCACACCGGAAGGCGGTGGGGAGTGCCGTTGGATAATGCAGCTATGGCTTTATCGCCATCAGTGGCCACCTCAAGTTTTGCGTCGGCCCCGGCCTTGCGAAAGGCCATCGCCGTCAAGAGCACATCGTCCGGGTTATCCTCGACGTGAAGGATTCTGTTTTCTGAGACTCTATTTTCTGTCATGGGAGGGTTCTATGGCGGGCAAATCCACCCAGAAGCGGCTGCCCTTGCCCAACTCGGATTCGACTCCAGCGCGCCCGCCCATGCGCTCAGCCCCTTTTTTCACGAGGGCCAGGCCGATGCCGGTGCCGGGGTAATTATTGGAGTCGTGCAGGCGTTGGAACAAACCGAAAATCTTTTCGTGATATTCAGGGGCAATCCCAATCCCATTGTCTTCGACCCAGAGTCGGACAAAGCCAGGATGTTTGCTGGTAAAGATGCTCAAGAGCGGGGGGCGCCCTTGGGCGGTGAACTTGAGGCTATTGCCGATGAGGTTTGAGAGAATCTGTTTGAGGGTGGGGGTGTGGGCGCACACCTCGCCCAGAGGCGAGTTGACCTCGACCTTGGCTTTGCGCTCGCGAATTTCCTGGTCGAGAACTGTCAGGAGCTCGTTGATCGGCTCTTCGAGATTGACCGGCCCCGGAACCATCTCCGCGCGGGCCAGCCGGCTATAAGCCAGCAGGTCGAGCAGCAAAGAGTCCATGTACTTGGCCGACCGGGCGACGCGTGTGGCGTATTCGAGGCCGAGCGGAGTGAGGTTGGCGGTTTCGTCTTCAAGCAGCGCCCTGGCAAAGCCGCTCATTGACCGAAGCGGGGTTCGCAAATCATGCGCTATCGAGTAGTTGAAGGCCTCAAGTTCGGCGTTGGCCTCCGTGAGCGCCGCCACCCGGTGTTCCAGTTCGCGGTTCAAATGGACGATCTTCTCTTCGGCTTCCTTGCGGCGAGTGATGTCCCGGGTGAAAATATAGATAAGCTTCTCCTCGAGAAAAGGTGTGGCGGTTCCTTCGAGCCAAATGTAGGACCCGTTTTTGTGCCGGAAACGGCCTTCAAAAGTAGGCAGGGCTGTGCCGCTTTTCAAAGCGGTCAGCCCAGCCGTTAGTTTTTCCCGGTCATCGGGGTGAACCACATCGAATCCGGTCAGGCCTTTAAGTTCCTCTTCAGAGTAGCCCATGGTCTTAGTCCAGGACGCATTAACCTGCAGAAGACCTCCATCGAAATTGCCAATCGCCAACATATCCTGGGCCAGCGTGAAAAACCGGTTGCGCCGGGTCTCGATTTCCAGACGGTCCGCGACATAAGCCAATTCCTGCTGATAACGGTACTGCTCGAACTGGCGCAACTGTTCGGCCTGGAACTTGATGAGCTGGGTTTGCTTGTGCAGTTCGACAAAAACCGAGACTTTGGTGCGCAGGACCTCGGGAACGATCGGGGTGAGCATGTAATCGACCGCGCCGAGGGCATAGCCCTGGGAGATTTGATTTTCGGTATTGCCGATTGAGGTGATAAAGATGATAGGGGTATGCTCGCAGCGCGGGCGCTGCCGGATGAGGGCGGCGGTCTCGAAGCCATCCATGCCGGGCATGGAAACATCCAGCAGGATAACCGCAAAATCCTCTTTGAGGAGCCGGCGCAGGGCCTCTTTGCCGGAGGTGGCCGTGACGATGTTCTGGTGCAAAGTCGAGAGGATGGTTTCGACGGCCAGCAACTTATCATGGCGATCATCGACCAGCAGGATGCTGGCCTTGAGGTCCGATGCGCCGGGGCTATGGACCGAGCCGTTGGAGGGAAACTCGGTGGCTGGGGAGGCCGGTTCGCTCAGCACGACTTCGTTTGCATTCATGGGGTGCCTCGCAATCAATGATGCAGCCATAGGCGCAGGGTCGAGCGGAGTTGCTCGGATTCAACAGGCTTGCAGAGATAATCCGAAGCGCCGGCCGCGATGCATTTTTCACGGTCGCCTTTCATAGCCTTGGCGGTGACGGCGATAATGGGCAGTTGCTTGAAGACAGCGATGTCCCGGATGGCGCGGATAGTGGTGTACCCATCCATCGTGGGGAGCATGATGTCCATGAGGACAACGTCGATGTCACGATTCTCCATCAATAGTTGAATGGCGTCCTTCCCATTTTCAGCCGAAAGAACGTTCATTTTGAAACGTTCCAGGACACTGGTCATGGCGAAGATGTTGCGAACGTCGTCATCGACCACCAGGACTTTTTTCCCTTCCAGCACCCCATGATGGAGGTGTTCGAGCATTTTGCGCTGGCGCTCGGGCAATTTGGCCACATTGCGGTGGAGGAGCAGCGCCGTTTCATCGAGCAGCCGATCGGGAGACCGCACGTCCTTGAGCACAATGGATTCGGCCAGGTGCGCGAGTTTTGATTTCTCGTCCGGCGACAAATCCCGCGCGGTATAAATGATGACTGGCAGAGCGCGGGTGCCTTGGGCGTTTTTGATTTGCTCGAGCAGCTCGGTGCCGGGCATATCGGGCAGGCCCAGATCGAGCACCATGCAATCGTACTTCTCGGTCTGCAGCGCCGCGAGGGCATCCTTACCGGTGCCCACGACGGTCGTTTTCACGTCGCCGTTGCCGATGAGTTCGCGGATGTTGCCGGTTTGGACTTCGTCGTCTTCAACCACCAGCAGGTTTTTGACCGGGCGTTCGACGAATTGTTTGAGCTGGGCAAAAGCATCGCGCAAGGAGTCCTTGGTTTCGGACTTGGTAATAAAACCCAAGGCGCCCTGCGTGCGAGTTGGCTCGGGGTCTTGTTCGACAGAGATTACGTGAACCGGGATATGGCGAGTGGCCAAATCCACTTTGAGGTGGTCCAGAACCCGCCAGCCGTCCAGGTCGGGCAAGTGCAGATCGAGAGTGACGGCCGCCGGTTTGAGGTCGCGGACCATCGCCAGCGCATTGGCGCCCCGGGTGGTGATAATGGCCTTGAACCCCTGTTCGTGCGCCATATCCAGCAGGATGCGCGCAAAAGCAGGGTCATCCTCGACGATAAGCAGGACCTGGTCGCGCGGGCCGATTTGAGCGCGGTCATCTTCGACCAGGGTCTGCTGAACTGGACCCGCCTCATCGGGCTGCTGTTCGGCCAGTTGAGCAACCGCCGGCACGCCGGCGGTTTGCGGCCGGTGCGTGAGGTCCCTGCGCGGCGTGCGCATCGGGATATGCGTTTGCGGCAGGAACAGTGTAAAGACGCTGCCCTGGCCGACCGCGCTGGCGAGGCGGATTTCACCGCCGAGCAGGCGGGCGATTTGGCGGCTGATAGCCAGCCCAAGGCCGGTGCCCCCGTATTTGCGGCTGGTGCTGCCGTCGGCCTGGGTGAAGGGCTCGAAGATGATCTGTTGCTTCTCCGGGGCGATGCCGATGCCTGAATCGCTGACCGAGAAGGCAATGACAGAGCGGGCGCGGTTGAGCGACTCGTTTTCCGGGTTCCACCCCTCGGTAGCGGTACCTAGAGAGAAAACCACCTGGCCCTTTTCTGTGAACTTGAAGGCGTTGGACAGGAGATTGCGGATGACCTGTTCGAGCCGCTGCGAATCGGTGAAGATGTTGGAGGGGAGGTCGGGGTCCAGCTCGATTTTGAAATCGAGGCCCTTGGCTTCCGCCACATGGCGGAAGGTGCGCTCGACATAATCATGCAGGTCCAGAAACCGCAGCGCGGCAACATCCACCGTGACGGTGCCCGATTCGATCTTGGACAGATCGAGAATGTCATTGATGAGCGTGAGCAGGTCCTGGCCGGAGGCGTGGATGGTGCGGGCGAACTCGATCTGTTTGGGTGTGAGGTTGCCTTCGGTATTATGCGCGAGCTGATCGGCCAGGATGAGCAGGCTGTTCAGCGGCGTGCGCAGCTCGTGCGACATGTTCGCCATGAACTCCGATTTGTATCGCGAGGTGACAGCAAGCTGCTCGGCTTTTTCTTCCAGCGCCTGGCGCGCCTGTTCGACTTCAGAATTCTTCCGTTCCACCTCGGCATTTTGCTCAGCAAGAAGCTTGGCTTTGTCCTGCAGTTCGAGGTTGGTTTGCTGGAGTTCCTCCTGGCGGCTCTGGAGTTCTTTGGCCAGCGATTGGGATTGTTTAAGAAGGTCTTCGGTGCGGCTATTGGCCTCGATGGTATTGAGGACGATGCCGATCGATTCGACCAACTGGTCCAGGAAGGCCTGGTGCGTGGGGCTGAAGCGCTCGAATGAGGACAGTTCCATGACGGCCTTGACCTGCCCTTCGAAAAGCACCGGCAGCACGATAATATTTGTCGGCTTTGCCTGGCCCAGGCCCGAGGTGACCTGCACGTAATCGTCCGGGGCGTTGGTCACCAATATGCGTTCCTTTTCGAGGGCCGCCTGGCCGACGAGCCCCTCGCCGAGGGAGAATTTATTGCCGATATTTTTGCGGCTGCGAAAAGCGTAGCTGGCCAGCAGCTTCAGATAAGGATCGTTCTGGTTCTCCTCAGAGACCGGCTCCTCCTTGGGAGTTTCCATGAGATAAAAGACCCCGTGCTGGGCGGATACAACAGGGGCAAGCTCCGAGAGGATGAGCTTGCCGACCGTGAGCATGTCTTTTTGGCCTTGGAGCATCCGGGTGAACTTGGCGAGGTTGGTTTTAAGCCAGTCCTGCTCGTTATTCTTGATGGTGGTATCTTTCAGGTTCCGGATCATCTCGTTGATGGTGTCCTTAAGCTGGAGGATTTCGCCCTTCACATCGACCTGGATCGAACGGGTCAGGTCCCCCTGGGTAACGGCCGTAGCGACTTCGGCAATGGCGCGCACCTGAGTCGTAAGATTGGCCGCAAGCTGGTTGACATTATCAGTGAGGTCCTTCCAGGTGCCAGCGGCGCCCGGGACGCTTGCCTGGCCCCCCAGCTTGCCTTCCACGCCCACTTCGCGCGCGACCGTGGTGACCTGGTCGGCAAAGGTGGCCAGCGTATCGATCATGCTGTTGATGGTATCAGCCAACTCGGCGATTTCGCCTTTGGCCTCCACAAGCAGCTTGCGCTTAAGGTCCCCGTTGGCAACTGCGGTAACCACTTTGGCTATCCCACGCACCTGGTTGGTGAGGTTCGACGCCATGAAATTCACATTATCCGTCAGGTCCTTCCATGTCCCCGAGACGCCTTTGACCTGGGCCTGGCCGCCCAGCTTGCCTTCCGTGCCCACCTCGCGCGCCACGCGCGTGACCTCGTCCGCAAACGACGAGAGCTGGTCCACCATGATATTCACCGTGTTCTTCAGTTCGAGGATTTCTCCTTTGACATCTACGGTGATTTTCTTGGAGAGGTCCCCGTTGGCGACGGCCGTGGTGACGGCGGCGATATTGCGAACCTGTGTCGTGAGGTTTGACGCCATGAAATTGACGTTATCGGTGAGGTCTTTCCAGACACCGGCCAGGCCACGCACGTCCGCCTGCCCACCGAGTTTGCCTTCGCTGCCCACCTCGCGCGCCACGCGGGTCACTTCGGAGGCGAAGGAGCGAAGCTGATCGACCATCGTATTGATCGTGTCCTTGAGTTCGAGGATTTCGCCTTTGACATCCACGGTGATCTTCTTCGAGAGGTCGCCTGTGGCAACAGCAGTCGTGACGGCAGCGATATTGCGGACCTGTCCGGTGAGGTTCGATGCCATGGAATTGACCGAATCGGTGAGGTCCTTCCAGGTGCCGGCTACCCCTTTGACTTCTGCCTGGCCGCCCAGTTTGCCCTCCGTGCCGACCTCGCGCGCGACGCGGGTAACCTCTGCCGCAAACGACGAGAGCTGATCCACCATCGTGTTCACCGTGTTCTTCAACTCGAGGATTTCCCCTTTCACGTCCACGGTGATCTTCTTCGAGAGGTCTCCGTTGGCCACCGCCGTCGTGACGGCTGCGATGTTGCGGACCTGCCCGGTGAGGTTCGATGCCATGGAATTGACTGAATCGGTGAGGTCCTTCCATGTGCCGGCAACCCCTTTGACTTCCGCCTGGCCGCCCAGTTTGCCTTCGGTGCCGACCTCGCGCGCGACGCGCGTCACTTCCGCTGCAAACGACGAGAGTTGATCCACCATCGTATTGATCGTGTCCTTGAGTTGAAGGATTTCCCCCCGCACATCCACCGTGATCTTCTTCGAGAGGTCCCCATTGGCGACGGCAGTCGTTACATCCGCAATGTTGCGCACCTGTGCGGTGAGATTCGAGGCCATGGAATTGACCGAGTCGGTCAGGTCTTTCCAGGTGCCGGCAACGCCGCGCACGAAGGCCTGGCCGCCTAGCTTGCCTTCCGTGCCGACTTCCCGCGCCACGCGCGTGACTTCAGCGGCGAACGAGCGGAGCTGATCGACCATGGTATTCATGGTGTCTTTGAGCTGCAGGATTTCCCCTTTGACATCCACAGTGATCTTCTTGGACAGGTCGCCATTGGCGACCGCGGTCGTCACATCGGCAATGTTGCGCACCTGCGCTGTCAGGTTGCCCGCCATCGAATTGACCGAATCGGTGAGGTCTTTCCAGGTGCCGGCGACCCCCTTCACATCTGCCTGGCCCCCGAGCTTACCTTCCGTGCCAACCTCGCGCGCGACGCGCGTGACCTCAGAAGCGAACGAGCGGAGCTGATCGACCATCGTATTGATGGTATCTTTGAGTTCCAGGATTTCCCCTTTGACATCTACGGTAATCTTCTTCGAGAGGTCCCCGTTGGCCACCGCAGTGGTCACCTCCGCAATATTGCGCACCTGCCCCGTCAGATTGCCGGCCATCGAGTTAACCGAATCCGTCAGGTCTTTCCACGTCCCGGCCACCCCTTTGACCTCCGCCTGCCCGCCCAGCTTGCCTTCGGTGCCCACTTCCCGCGCCACGCGCGTCACTTCCGCAGCAAACGACGAGAGCTGATCGACCATCGTATTGATCGTGTTCTTCAGTTCGAGAATTTCACCTCGCACATTGACGGTGATCTTCTTGGACAAATCCCCGGTGGCCACGGCGGTCGTCACTTCGGCAATGTTGCGCACTTGCGAGGTAAGATTGCCCGCCATGAAATTGACGTTATCCGTCAGGTCTTTCCACGTCCCGGCCACCCCTTTGACCTCCGCCTGCCCGCCCAGTTTGCCTTCAGTGCCTACCTCACGCGCCACGCGCGTCACTTCCGCCGCAAACGACGAAAGCTGATCCACCATCGTATTGATGACGTTTTTGATCTGGAGAATCTCCCCGCGCACATCCACCGTGATTTTTTGCGTCAAGTCGCCATTGGCAATGGCCGTAGCCACCTTCGACACGTCCCGGAGTTGGACGGTGAGGTTGCTGGCCATGAAATTCACGTTGTCCGTCAGGTCTTTCCAGGTGCCCGCGACCCCTTTGACATCCGCCTGGCCGCCCAGTTTGCCCTCGGTGCCGACCTCGCGCGCCACGCGCGTGACTTCCGAGGCGAACGAACGGAGTTGGTCCACCATCGTATTGATGGTGTCCTTGAGCTGGAGGATTTCGCCTTTGACATCCACGGTAATTTTCTTCGAGAGGTCGCCATTGGCAACGGCCGTGGTGACATCGGCGATATTGCGGACCTGAGCGGTCAGGTTGCCTGCCATCGAGTTGACCGAATCCGTGAGGTCTTTCCACGTGCCGGCGACCCCTTTGACTTCCGCCTGGCCGCCCAGCTTGCCTTCGGTGCCGACCTCGCGCGCCACGCGCGTCACTTCCGCCGCAAACGACGAAAGCTGATCCACCATCGTGTTGATCGTGTTTTTGAGTTCCAGGATTTCCCCTTTGACATCCACGGTGATCTTCTTGGAGAGGTCCCCGGTTGCCACGGCGGTGGTGACGGCGGCGATATTGCGCACCTGCGAGGTCAGGTTGCCCGCCATGAAATTCACATTGTCCGTCAGGTCTTTCCAGGTGCCCGAAACACCTTCGACTTTGGCCTGGCCCCCCAGTTTGCCTTCGGTGCCGACCTCGCGCGCCACACGCGTCACTTCGGAAGCAAACGAGCGGAGCTGATCGACCATCGTATTGATCGTGTCCTTGAGTTCGAGAAACTCCCCGCGCACATCGACCGTGATTTTCTTGGTAAGGTCCCCGTTGGCAACGGCCGTGGTGACTGTGGCAATATTGCGCACCTGCGAGGTCAGGTTTGAGGCCATCAGGTTCACGTTATCCGTCAGGTCCTTCCACGTGCCGGCAACGCCTTTGACTTTCGCCTGGCCGCCCAGCTTGCCTTCGGTTCCCACTTCACGCGCCACGCGGTTGACTTCCGAGGCAAAGGCCCCAAGCTGGTTGACCATCGTATTGACTGTCTTGGCCGTCCGCAGGAATTCCCCTTCGAGCTTCCTTCCGTCCATTTCGAGCGCCATGGTTTGAGAGAGGTCGCCCTTGGCTACCGCGCCGATGACCCGCGCGGTTTCGCTCACGGGATGGGCAAGGCAGTCGATCAGCAGGTTGACGGAATTGACCCGGTCGGACCATGCCCCTTGCACATGGCCCAGGGTAAGACGCTCCTGGATGCGCCCTTCCTGGCCCACCACACGGCTGATGCGGTTCAGCTCGCTGGTGGATTGGGACATCAACTCGGCCACATCGTTGAACGTATCGGCGACTTTGCCATTGATCCCCGTCCAGGCGATGGGAAGTCGCGCGTTAAAATCGCCTTGTTTGATAGCCATCAACGCCGCCAGCATCATTGCCGAATCCAGCTCCCCATCCCCGTTGCTTTGGCCGGAGTTGCCGTTGACGGGACCAAGACTCCGTTTACCGGGAGGGCTGGGGCGTTTGCGTCTCTGGTTCGGGCCACTGGCGGTGGTGGACATGGGTTGGTTGATGGGACTTTCGGGAGCAGCGGCTTCCATTTCGATGGAGGGCTTTTTCATTCGGCGCCTTATCTAATTTTAACTATTAAGCCAACAAATACGCACGTTGCGCCACTGGGCGCAACCAAGGACCAGCCAATAAATTGCAGGGCCAATACCACGTTCGGACCTGGGGTCATTATCGGCCAGTCTTCGGCCCTCAGGAATGGGGTAATCAACCCATTGCAAATCCCCTCTCGCTGCTGTTTTGTCCCTTGTCAATAGGGCGGGAAAGATTATTTTACTCTTATTATGCAAGTCACTTATCTGCCCGGCCGCCCTCTATTTGCGTTTCCGTCAGCCCGTCACCTTATTTTCCTTGCGTTATTCCTGTTGGAGCTGCTCCCTGCCGTCGCCCAGGTCAATGTCCTGACGTATCATGAGGACTTCGCCCGAACGGGGCAGAATACGAACGAAAACGTGCTCACACCGGCCAGTGTGAATGTGAACACGTTCGGCCAGTTGTTCAGCTACACGGTCGATGGCTATTTGTTCGCCCAGCCCCTCTATATTTCTGGCCTGGTAATCCCGGGCCAAGGCGCGCACAACGTCGCTTTCGTCGCCACGGAGCATAATAGCGTTTATGCGTTGGATGCCGACAGCAATGCCGGGCCAACTGGCGGCGTGCTTTGGCAGGTCAACCTGGGCCCTTCGGCGGCGACACCGAACAATGATTTTGGCAACCGTTACGGCCCCTATCATGACATCGATCCGGAGGTGGGCATTACCGGCACGCCCGTAATCGACCTGGTCTCCGGCACGATCTACGTCGATTCGTTCACTCACGATGGTCCGGGCGCCTATCATCACAGCATCCATGCCCTCGCCCTTACCAATGGCGCCGAACGGGCGTTCAGTCCGGTCACGGTGACCGGCTCGGTGACCGGCACAGGTATCGATAGCGTTGGAGGGGTTGTGACTATCAACCCAATTTCATTGCAACGCCCAGCCCTCTCGCTCCAAGGAGGCGTCTTATACGTCTGCTACTCGGGTTATGCGGATACCGACCCGTATCACGGCTGGGTCGTCGGGTTCAATGCGGCGAATCTGCAACAACTGGCTGGTTTTGTGTTCAATACCACCCCGAACGCGACAATAGCCGCTTTCGGACAGAATGCCGGCGAAGGTGGTCTTTGGATGAGCGGCAACGGCCCTTCATTCGATTCCTCGGGGAATCTCTATTTCGAGGTAGGCAACGGCAGCTTTAATGCAAACACCCCAGGCGGCACCGAATATGGCGACAGTTTCGTCAAGCTCTCCAGCTCGGCTGGATTGGCTGTTGCCGATTATTTCACGCCCTATAATCAAGCCACGCTTGCCGCCAACGACACCGATCTTGGCTCAGGCGGCCCCTTTTTACTGCCGGACTCCGTCGGAAGTACCGCCCATCCGCATCTGATAGCGGGTTGCGGCAAAGAAGGAACCATTTACCTCCTGGACCGTGATAATATGGGCAAATTC
Organism: Verrucomicrobiia bacterium; assembly: GCA_035946615.1. NCBI lineage: Bacteria > Pseudomonadati > Verrucomicrobiota > Verrucomicrobiia > Verrucomicrobiia bacterium. The sequence continues at coordinate 22,480 of DASYZB010000128.1, read as the reverse complement.
AATTCGGCCAATAATTCTCAAATCGTTCAGGAGTTGGGCGGGGCAGTGGGTGGCACCTGGAGTTCCGGGGCCTATTTTAATAACCGTATTTATTATCAAGGCAGCGGTGATGTATTGAAATGCTTTTCAATCAGCAACGCCCTCATGAGCACTTCGCCGGTTTCCCAGTCCGGCGCCTCTTTTGGTTATCCGGGAGCCACGCCGGTCCTTTCCGCCAATGGCACCAATACGGCAATAGCCTGGGTCATACAAAGCGATGGGTATCCTGGCAACCCCGCCGTGTTGCATGCCTATAATGCTTACAATCTGAGCCAGGAACTCTATAATAGCTCTCAGAATCCCACGCGCGATACCATGGGCAAGGCGGTCAAATTCACTCTCCCCATTGTGGCTAATGGCAAGGTTTATGCCGGCGCGCAATATTCCCTCTCGGTTTTTGGCCTGGGAAACTTCCTGGCCGTGCCGACCATCACACCTGACGGTGGCGTTTTTACCAACTCCGTCGCTGTATCGCTGGCAGACTCCACCTCGGGCGCTGCGATTTATTATACGCTCGACAACTCCACTCCCTCGACTAATTCCACTTTGTATTCAGGCCCCTTCACCATTACAAATACCACGGTAGTGAAGGTGCAGGCATTCAAAACCGGCTTTGTCCCCAGCACCGTCGTTGCCGCCACTTTCCTCAACAGCGCCTCATTGACTATCGCCCCGGGCTTCTTCGAACAGGATTTCTACTCGGGCGCCACCCGCGCCGATCTCGAAAACCCGGCCTTTTCTTCTCCGCCCACCTTTACCAATTACGTGGCCGCGCTCGAAACGCCCTCCGGGCAGGGTGACAACTATGCCGAGCGCGTGAGCGGGTTTTTTATCCCTGCGCAAACGACGAACTATGTGTTTTTTGTCTGCTCGGATGACGACTCGGATTTATTTCTAAGCACGGACAGTTCGGCGGCCAACAAACATTTAATCGCTGCGGAGACTGCCTGGTCAAATGCGCGGGAATGGCTCAGTTCAGGCGGTGGCAGCGTGGTGGCCTCCAAGCGCTCGGACCAATTCACCGGAACAACCTGGCCGGGCGGCAACACCATCCACCTGACCGCTGGAACCATGTATTATATCGAAGCGGTCCATCACCAGGGCACCGGTGGGGACAATCTGGCTGCTACATTCAAATTTGCCGGCGCGCCTGACCCGGTCAACGGCTCTCCACCCCAATTGACAGGACAGCAGATTGCCAGTTTCTCATTCGATAACGCCTACGTTACCATTGCCGCTTCTCCTCAGAACACATCCGCGTCCCAAGGGGGCAGCGCCACCTTCAGCGTGAATGCCGCCGCCGCGTATTATGGCGGCGGCGCAGGCGGCCCCCCCCGCCCCTCGAGTACCAATGGCAATCGGCCGCCCCCGGCTCGAGTGTGTTCACGAATATCCCCAATGCAACCGGCAGCTCTTTTAGCACTCCTCCCCTCGGATTGAGCGATAACGGCTCGCAATTCAGGGCTCTTCTGGCCACAGTCGGTTTCAACACCAACAGCGGCATCGCCACTCTCACTGTCATTGCCGATACAAACCCGCCCGTGGTTTTAGCGGTCGGCGCTTTCCCCGGCTCGACCCAGGTTGGTCTGACCTTCAACAAGGACCTCGATGCCGTCAGCGCCTCAAATCCGGCCAATTACAAGGTCAACGGCGTAGCGGTGTCGTCCGTCATCATTCGAACCAATGTCGCCAACGAGTTGACCAATGAAAAGAACCTCGTTTCCTTGAGAGCCGCCTCCGCTGTCAACGGCGCCTTTACAGTCACCGTTTCGGGCGTAAAGGACCTCTCTGGAAATGCGATGGCGTTGACGACAATCGCAGGGACCCTGATTCAGCTTACAGACACCGATATCGGTTCGCCTGGCGGTGTTCCTGGAGGGCCGGACCCGCTAGTGGCCGGAACAGTCACACACTGGGGTCCTGGCTCTTTTGATGTCCATTGCGGCGGCAATGATTACTGGAATAATGCCGACGGATTTAACTTCCTTTGGGAACCCAAGACCAACAGTTTTGATGTGAAAGTCCGCGTTCTCAGTGTGCAAGGCATAGACAACTGGTCTGCGGGCGCCATCGAGGTGCGCGAAGGCCCGGTAACAACCAATGGCGGCGGGTGGGAACTGGCGCGACATTATTTCTGCAAGGTCGATTACGGTGGGCCAACTACGGCTCTGGATGGTAGCGGCGGCGGCGCCAATACCTACGAGTTCAACTGCCGCCTCGCCCCGGGCGACCCGACGATACGCGAGACGGGCAATAGCGGGCCCGGCGAAACTTATACCTGGGGTGGAACCGGAGCGGGCAACACTAGCCCTGTGCCCTATCCAAATGCCTGGATTCGCATCGCCCGCGTCCGAAGCAGCGATGGCAGCAGCGATCATATGATGGGCTACAGTTCCGGTGACGGCACCAATTGGAACCTGCGGGAGGACGTGGACTTAACCGATTCGGCTCACGCAGGATTCCTGACCAGCGCCGGCACAGCCGCAGGGCCGTGGCCGTCGGTTTGTTACGTCGGCTTGGGCACCTGCTCGCACACGGGAGTTGGAAACGGGAATGGGATTAATAACGCAACCGGGCTGCCTTACGAGGCCTGGGTCATCTATCGCAATTGGGGCGATACCTTTCCCGCCGTGGTAAATCCCACTTTAAGTTTCCTCAAGAACGCCGATGGCACCCTCACGCTGACTTACACGGGCAACCTTTACTCGTCAGGCACCGTGAATGGGACCTACACGCTCGTTCCAGGCGCCGTTAGCCCATTTACTGTGAATCCTCAGACAAACGGGCCCCCCGCCATTTTTTACCGGGCGGGGCCGTGAGCTACGGGTGAAGGATGGATGCAGGACTGCAATGCTCGCATTGCACAGCGGGTAGGATTCGTTGGGTCAGATTCATTTGATGGATGCGCTGGCGCCGTTCCGGCAGGCAGACCGGGCAGATCGAGAACTGGTCGAGGTCCCATGTATCGGCGAAAACCCTGACCTGTGCGCGCTTCAGGACCTGTTCCAGCGCCTGTTCGAGCGTGGCCAGACGCGGTGGACTGAATTCGCCGTCTTGCATCAGGGCGTCCATAGCCCCATTTCCAGCGCGTGTCGGTATGAGCGTGACCACCTTCACGCCACAATCAAAAGCGAATTCAGCGGTTTTCAACGCCCATTCTACTGCCTCCTCTTCTGGAAGGAACGGAGGCTTGACCAGGACAAAAGCGCGCGCCGAAATCCCTTCTTTGACCAGGAACCTCGCCGCGCGCGCGAATTGTTCCAGGTCGAATCGCTTATTTAACCGAGGCAAGACCAAGGGGTGGACGGTTTCCAGCCCCATCGCCACTTCGAGCGAGCCGTCCAGCAGGTCCCGAAACCTCAAGGACCTCTCCCCAATTAAGCGCGGATGCGACTCCACAACGACATGGTCAACGGCTGCAATCTTTTCGGCGATGGCGGGATAATCGGCCACGGGAATAGCGGCCATGTCGAAAAAACTGCCACTATTGTAGAGCTTGAGTTGCTCAGGCGCAGCGCCCAATTGAGCCAAGGCCAGCTCGATTTGCTTTGGGATCGCCCCCGGGGGAGTGGGTCCGTCGAGTGACTGTTTCCATAGATCGCACATCAGACAGCGCCAGGGGCACTCCTTATTGGCAAGCAAAATCACCGCTGAGGAACGGACGCGTCCCGAGTCAGCGCATTCCTCTTCCAGAAAAACTCCGCGTGGCTTGAAGGGGTCGATAGGCGCATTCCTTGCTGGCCGTTGGCCGAGGACCCATGCTGAATCAAGCGGCAGGCTTGCATTCATTGCGTGTTGGAAAAGGAATCGGCGCCGAGGAGTTTGTGTCCTCCGGTAAATGACTCAGGGATTTATCAGGACTTTCGAGGACAAGAAACGAGGATGAGGAATGATGATTTCGGCTCTCATCCCTCATCCTTAACTGTACATCGCCAAGAATTTCTTCCTGTACTCCGATTCCTGCCCCGAAAATTGGCCGCGCAACGCCGTGGCCGCAATCGCCCCATGCTGGAACCGGCGTTTGGTATAAACCGGCATGTCCAAGCCGGTGATTGCTTTTATTCCTCTGGCGACAATGTCTCCTTTAAGCGAGTAGAGCTTATCCACCGATAGGGCGGTCAGCGCTGCGAACGGAATGCCCTCGGCCACGGCTATCACCTGCGGACGCGTATAAGGGCTAAAGCCCTCGAACCCGTGGCGTCTGCCGGGTGTGTAAGTGCGCGCGTAACTACGGCTCAAGCCGCCGCTGTAGGTTAGCGAGTGTTTGATCCGCCCAACCCCCCAGCCTTCCTGATACAACATCAAATTGTTTACCACGCTGCGAATCGTCAGCTCGGGGTTCTCCTCAATCGGATAGTCCTTGAGATTCTCGTCTCCCCCATCTCCATCCAGCAGGAATTTCCAATTCGGGTAGCGGTTGCGTATTCCACGGCAGAGCGCCAATCCCATCGTTGCGCACTCGACATCCAGCGCCTTGTAGTCTTCGAGCACCCGCAACGTCTCAGCGGTGTCAATTGACGCCAGGTCCGCCTCGATTGGCTCAAAAAACATCTCCAGCCCCAATCGGCTCAGGAATTCGCGCGCCTGTCCCAAATCCGGGCCTCCGCCAAGATCCAAAGTGAATGCCTTGAGCCGGCCTGGATTCATCCCTAAGCGGCGCAATGCATGATATGCCGCCAGAAAAATCGAGCCACTGTCAATGCCACCCGAAAAAGCGACCCCGATTGGTTCGCGTTCGGGTATTTGCCGCAGCCACTTGGTCATTTCTTCCATGAGGGCGCCGATGTAACGGCGGCCAATCTCGTCCAAATCCGTTGGCAAGGCATCGCGGCGCGGCGTGAAGAAGCGGGTGTAGGTTGGGTCGGGGTCGGGGCAGCCGACCAGGTGAATCTCGACAACATAATGGGCGGGCACCATCCGGGTGTAACTGGGATGAAACTGGGCAGCCAGACCATCGGCCTGGAGTTGTTGATAAATCGCATCGATACGGTCGGCAACGATCAGCGCGGGGCCTTCCTGGCGCTTGGCCAAAAAATAGCGCATTGGCCGGTCCAGCGAGCGCGCCATGCGCACCTTCTTGCCGTCGCGCGCCAATAAAGCAAATGAACCCTCAATCTCACCGATGCCGGCAGCCGGTTCGCGCAAGACCCGCTCGCGCGCCTCATCGATGGTCATGTTGATAATGCGATTAGCTGCCGGGTCGAGCAGATCAATCACCCGTTCCAGGTATTCGTTTTTCATGGATGCAGCTAGACTAACCCCTCCGCCCCCATTGCGCAAATTTTCAAAACGTCGCGTGAATTCACAAAATTCGTGTCTCGTGCTCAGTTGGCAGGTGGTGTCCCCATTGCAGTTTCGCCGCAAAGGTCGAGAACTTATGTGGTGAAAGGAAAAGTTATGAACACAGCAAAAATGAAGGTGAGCGTTCTTGGTCTGGCGGCGGCTCTGGCGGCGCCATTGGCCCTGGCCCAGAACACACACGGCCAAATCCAATCCAGCACGGCTGGCCAGAACGCGATGAGTTCGACAAGCGAGATACGCTTCAGCCAAATGCGGGATGCGACCGTTAAATCGGAGGATGGAAAAGACGTTGGGAAAGTGCAGGATTTGCTCGTTAATCCGCGAACCGGGAAGATTCAGTGCGCGGTGATTGGCAAAGGCGGCTTTCTTGGGATAGGAGAGAAGCTGGTGCCGGTGCCATGGAATGCGATTTCTTCCGCTTCAGGAAAAGAACTGGCGCTAAACATGGATGCGCAAAAATTGAAGGGCGCGCCGACGCTTGAGAGGGATTATTCGAATCTGAATACGCCGGGGTTCCAGAGCCAGGTTCGGGAATTTTATTCCGGCGCTCCGTCTGCAGTTGGCGGCAGCGAAACCCCGGGTGGCATCCAAAGTGGCTCGAGCAAAAGCCCCACCAAACCTTAGAGCTTTCCCGCTGAAACCAACCGCTGGTTTATTGGGCCAGGACGCGCCAGAACTTGGGGGCCGAAGCAGGCAGCGGAATCGAAATATCCTGCGGGTCGGAGGCCAGGGTCAGGGTTTGGAGCGTCGTCCAGGTGATGGCGTTGGGGGAATCGGCTTGTTGGATTATATGGTCATGGCCTATGTCGCCGCGGATGGTCAGGCGCAAGTTCGCACCGGCGCAGACCAGCGAGAGTTGCGGGGGCCGGGGTTGGGCAAGGGCATCGCTCAGATCAGGAATGCCATCATGGTCCGAGTCGTTGACATCCTGGATGGTGAGAGTCCAGGACCGGTAGTCAGCGCTGTTGGCGAGGATTTGCCCTGTGTACCACGAAGGACGCGATGGGTTCCTGGTCAGAATGCTCGCGGAGAAGTCCAGCGATGCGTTACTGTCGGCGCTCCAACTGCCGGCCTGGAGCGTCAGCACGTTGAAGGGATCGGCGTCTGACTTAACCAACCGGGCCTCGCCCTGCATTTGGGCGGCCGCACCGCCGGTTTGGCCCAGCAAAACTGAGCCCGCCACCGAACTTGAACCGGGGCTATAGGAGAGCGTGCCGGTGTATTCAACCAACTCGAAGGTATGGTGAAACGGACCGAGCGGCCCCAACATGCGGTCATCCAGGGTAATATCGCAAGACCCACTGGTGGCTCCGGCGATCCGGAACCAGACGGCGGTCACATCATCGTAGCCCCGAGCACCCCACGGGTCAGGGTATTTCCCGTGGGTCGTTGTCGATACGGCCTGGCTGGAGTTCAGGAAATCATTCAAACCATCGCCGTTGGCGTCATCGAGCGAGGGGACATCGAGATAGATGACGGTAGTCGAGGTGGACATCGAAACGTCCTCGAGGATGAGATAACTGCCGTAGGGGGCCGGGGCGGGCTGGGCGACTGGCAGAAGCTCACCGTCGGCTTGCCGGATGTCCTCGGTGTAAAAGCTCGAGAAATACAAATAGAACTTCCCACCCAGGCCGCAATCGCATTTGCCCGGATACATGCGGAGGGAATTGTTATACAGCCGGAGCAGGGCCGTTTGGGAGGCCTGGGCGGTCCACGTGGCTGCCCACAGGCCAAATAGAAAGATAAAGAGCTTCGTTTTCATATCCTTTTAATGGTTGAAACGGATCGTGGCTCAGGAGAGGCCTCCCGGCGGCCCACACAGGGTAGAATAGCAAAGAGCGGTGACTTTGAAAGAAAAAAATGAGAGCGCACAAGGATTTCAGTCGTGCGAATTAATGGAAGTAGCCAATCAGATTGTGCCGGGAAGGAATGCCATAACCGGACCCCAGGGAAGTTGGGAATAGAGGGGATTACTACAATCGAGGGAAACATCGAGGTGCTGGAATGTGCGGGGCAGGTTCAGCCATCCCTTCGGGACTAATGGGGCTGCAACATCCCTCCCCAACGCTGAAGCGTTGGGCTATTTTCTGATGTCCCTCCGGGACAAACCAGAGGATCCGCAAATTAGGCCCCAAGAGACAATCCGACAATCCCATCCCAGCTCAGACCGATGGCCAGGTTCACTTCGGTTTGGGGGATTTGTTCGTTGCCGGGGCCAGTCTCAATTGCTCGGCCAAAGCCGCATTCAATCGCTTACGGTACCCTTCGAACGCGGCCCGGCCCGGGCGAGTCAACCGCACCAGAGTCTGCGGCACTTTCCCGCGATAAGTCTTCTCGATTTCCACGTGGCCGGCCTCCTCGAGTCGAGCCAGATGGCTCGAGAGGTTGCCCTTGCTTTGCCCGGTCTCTCGCAGCAGGTACAGAAAGTCGCACTCTTCGACCGCCGCCAGCAGCGCGACGATCATCATCCGCCCCGGCTCGTGAATCACCCGGTCCAGGTCCGCTATGGCGCGCAGTTGTTCGTTCATGGCGCGTCAGCGGAAGGAACCGGGTTGCGCCGCATGAAGAGAGCCAGGGTGATGGCGCCGGACAGTAGCCACACCCCGCCGAGGCACAACATGACCGGGAGCACTGGGTTGAATATCGTGGTCATCGAGCCTGGGATAACTGGCTGGGGAATGGCGGGGGCAACCAGGACCGGCACGAGGAGCATCGCGGGCACGACACACCACTTCCATCGGTTCGGCTTGAGCACCACCCCGCTGCCCATGAAATAAAGGGCCACATTCGTCGCCACCAGGAAACATGGCATGCCCAATTGGGACCAGTGGATCTCCGCATGGCGCGTGGCCCTCTTGCTCCAATACATCAGGCCGAACACGACGCCGAATACCAGCAGCGGCAGACCAATGAACAGGCCCAGCAACGCGCCCTTCACCAGGCGGAGCTGCCTGCGACCCGAGGCCGTTTGCTTGAGGCCCTCCGTAATCAGCTTGGCGTCATAAGCGGCCGATACGGACTTGGGTTTCGAGATGACTTTCGGGCCGAGGTAAATTGTCACTGCGACGCATACGAGTAGTTTGACGCCGTTCAGCACGATGCTGTGGATGTCCCCACCCGCCCCGCTCTGGTTGAGCGCGCGATGGATTTGCGATGTCAGTATGAAGGTCAGGCTGATAGCGAACCCGAGTGCCCCGCCGAAGATTATGAGCAAAACGAGGTGGGCCAGCTTCGGTTCGTTGGGAGTGGTGACGTAACCGGTCCGCGGCCAGGTGATGAACCTCTTGATCATCTTAGGGACCGCGTACGCGGCAAAGGCCCCAGCCAGGAGCGGGAGAAAACCAATCCAGGAGGTCCAAACCGAGAACCAGCGGGACTGGATCAGCAGAGTGTTCAAATAAGGGCCGAGGCCAGAAAGGAGGATGAATACGGCCCAGCCCAGCTCAAGGCCACCGTCCTGGATGGCGCGGAGGGCAGGACGGAGCATCTGGGTTTGGAGGGCGGCGAGGTCGCGGGCTTCGGGACTGTTGGAGAGGGGTTCCGAGTTGGCATTCATAGCAAACCAGTTTGCACCACAAACTAGTTTGTGTCAACACCAATCTCCCTCTTGGCCACCGACCCTGAAAAGGAGTCGGCCGAATACCAGGGCTACGTTCGAGCGAATAAATTTGTGGCCCTCTCCATCTGCTCAATCGTCATTGCCATGGTCCGTAATTTAACCGCCCTGCTTTGCTAAACTCAAGCATGGTTGCCGAACAGCTTTTCCGTATCCGCCACTAGTATGTCATTGTATGACGCTTGACCAATGTAAGAGAACAGGCCACTCTCTCAGGCGATGTTCAGCAAACCAGGTTCTACCAGGCCCTGCCGCCGAGGTTCAACCCTCATCGAGCTGCTCTGCTCGGTGGTCATCATCGGCATGCTGGTCGCCATGCTCATGCCGGGGCTGGACCGCGGCCAGGCCAAGGTTCGTCAGTTGAAATGCATCAACAATCTTCACCAGCTCGGAATCGCAGAAGTCGATTTCGCGCTCGAACACGACGATAGGTTCCCGGTCCAGGTTTCGACCAACCTCGGCGGCTCAGGCGAATTCCTGCAAGCGGGCCGGATGGTCAACGGCGAGTTTTATTTTGCCTATCACCACTTTCTGCCTCTTGAACCGGTGCTCCAAACCCCTAAAATCCTGCGCTGCCCCGCCGACGACCGCCCCGCAGCATCCAGTTTCAGGGATTTGCGCAATACAAACCTAAGCTACTTCGCCGGCTCGGTCCCTCAGTGCGGCAAGCCGGACTCTATTCTGGCTGGGGACCGCAATGTCACGCCCGCCTCGGGGAGCATCGCTCATCTCGGCGGCACCTACACGCTGACATGGACGCGGGAATTGCACCGGTACAAAGGCAATGTGCTTTTTGCGGACCGGCACGTCGAGCAGCTCAAAGAACTATTTGCGATGACAAACACCCGCCCGCCCGTGGAATTGGTATTACCTTCCGTGCCGTGAACACAATTGACCTGAAAAGGTCAAACAAGGGTGGATGAAACCCGCGCTCCTGATAAGGCATCCTCCGGTTCAGAGGGTGATTGGAAAGAGAGCCATTTGGTTTACCTCAATATTCTCTGCTGGCTCGGGGTGCTGCCTTTTTTTGTGGCGTGTGCCAGCCATAGGCCGCCACCAGTGAGCGGGACTGCCGATGATAAAGTCTCTCTGGCTGGGGTCGAGCCCGGCCTCGTCCTGATTACCCCGGTTGCACGTGCGGCGGCGATCAGCTTCGACCCACCTAATGGCCGGCTGCAATCCGCCCGTGAAGGCGCCGGTGATGCCGCGCGCAAAGTGATGAATACCCCTAACCTTGGCAATCCGCAGATCGAGGCTGCCGTTGGGGCCTTCGAATTTGCCCTGGCCCCATTCGCTGCCGCCTATGGGGCAATACAAGCCGGGCATCAGCGGCTTCCAGCAGATAAGCTTTCGGATGCGCAGCGCGACTTGGCGCAAGCCATGAATTCCAATGCGGGTTCGGAGGCTCTGTGCCAGAAGGTGGGGGAAACCGCCCGGCAAAAGACCCATCGCCTGATAGTTTGTGGCAAGTCAGCCTCTGCAGCGCCTGTAGGCCATACGCCGGTGAGCGTGATCCTTGAAGTTGCAGTCGAACAACTCCAGCTAAGGACTGTGAAAGAGGGCAAAAAGGATTACTGCCTTGCCATCCAGGCGCGGGCGCGGCTGCTTAGGGCTACGGATGGGGCGGTTCTGCTCGATCGGACCTACCATTACCAGAGCGGCACGGCCTTGTTCATCGACTGGGCCTCGTATGAGGGACTGAAGAATGTAGCTCAAACTGGATATCAATCCATTGCCGACCACATTACGGACGACATCTTCCGGGCGGATTCTCAACCGCCGCTCTTGATTGGTCCCGGGCAGGAGCACTTGCGGGTCAAAGCCGTGCCAACGGATGGTTCTGTGGCAAGTCGTGTGCCTGGCTCTTTGCGGCCAATGCGCCTTGGCAGGACTCGAAGCCATTTGGCTTTGCGGGATGCTACCGGGCCTTGGAACTCAAATGGCTATGGCGGCTTGCGCGGTATGAGGCTTCAAAGAATCTGGGAACAGCGTTCAGTGGGGACCGCTGTATTCCAGTTTGTTAGTCTCCAGCAGGACAAGGCGACTTCCATCGAGATTCGCACCGGCAATGCCGATCAGAACCTCTCCATTCAGAGTCCCACTTCCGCCGGCGACAATTTGGGGCTTCCAAGCGATACGAAGTGGGCACTGGACGGATTGGAGTACGACCGTAATGCAGTGGTGCAATTTGTTTCCTGCCTTGCGGCTGTGCCGCTGGGCCTGTGGGAACAAACCCTGGGGGCGTTTGGCAGGCATTCGCGGGAGAAGACCCAGAAGCTGGCCAAATCCTTGAGCGTCGTCGCGGACCGGGGCCACCTGGAAGGCGCGTTGGCGGATGAACTCGCGCGGCGCCTGCGCTCGCAGGCGGTCACCCGGGTCAACCGGAGCGAAGAGCCTTTGAGCTTTGCATTCGCAACTCCAGCCGAAGCAAACGGGAGCGGAACAACCGCGGCGGAGGCCTCTGTAAATAGCAAAATCGCGATCGAGATTCAGGTAGTGAATGCAAAATTGGTTGGAAAACATCAGAACAGCCGGTTTCGATCCTTGGCGGTGGAGGTCCAAGCAACGGTCCTGCGGACCTCCGATGGCCAGGATCTCTATTCGCGACGGATTTGCTACCGAAGCTCGCCGAAAAAGTTGAAAGACTGGGCAGCGTCAGACGCCAAGCTATTCCGCCAGGAACTGGATGCCTGCTCGCAGAGAACGGCCCAGGCCATATCGAGTGAGCTGATCGGACACCAATTTGTCGCGCCCAGTAGCCGCTAAGGGCCTGTTTTAAAACTGCGGGGGGCTTTTCAGTCGAAATCCGAGCAGCTCATGAAATAATGGCAGCGGGGACACCGCAGCTTGCATTTCTCGTTATGCAGTTCGTGACCACACCGGGGGCACCAGCGCCAGGGTTCACCCTCAACCTGTTCAGCCTGTTGAGACTTTGGAATCGGACAGCTTTCCTTACCCTGCTCGACGGGCTTCATGAACGCCTGTCCAGAGTTTAAGGCGAAACCTGCACCCTGAAGAAGAGTTGGGCCCAATCGCCTACATCAAAATACTGCTGATAATCCATCACGCTGTTTGTTGCAGTGAAAGGTGCGCGACTCCAAAAGCGGCAAACAAAAGCGCAGCCGTGGAGAGTGTCCGTATCCTCATAGGTTTTTCTCCTGTTTGTTCTTCTTTAATGCTGAGAGACATTCTATGAAAGCCCGGTTGGTGTGTCAATTCCAACTTATAAGTATGATTCCTGGATTGGAACCAGCGAGGGCGCGAGCGCGGTGGTGCGGTATGCTGGTGGTTGCGGGCGGCGCCTGACGGCTCTACTCGTCGCAATGATGCGGTTCAGTTGCAGGATGGGAGAACTGCTAGGCGGTTCGCGGTCATGCCGTTGCCATTTGCCACGTGCGATAGGAGCCGGTGAGATTGCGGGCGCGAAAGCCCCGCTGCATCAACATCCGGCAGGCAAAATAGGAACGCTGCCCACTCTGGCAATGCACGATGATCTCATGGTCGCGCGGCAGCTCACCTGCGCGCTGGCGCAGTTCGTCCAGCGGGATATGGATCGAGCCTGGAATGAAACCTTTGGCGCGTTCGTCAGCCTCCCGGACATCCAACAAGAGGGATTGCGCCGGGTCCAGGGTGGCCACCTCGGTCCACTGTGCAAGCCGGACATCTCCGTTGAGGACGTTTTGTGCTGCCATTCCGGCAAGGTTCACCGGGTCCTTGGCCGAACCATAGGGCGGAGCGTAGGCCAATTCAAGCTCGGCCAGATCGTGAACCGTCATGCCTGCCTTGAGGGCTGTGGCCAGCACATCGATGCGCTTATCCACACCGTCCCGGCCAATCGCCTGGGCGCCGAGTAATTTCCCTGTGTTTGGGGCGAAGAGCACCTTCAAAGCAATGGCCCAGGCGCCTGGATAATAAGCGGCGTGCGAACCTGGATGCAGATGGATTGAATGGTAAAGTATCCCGGCTTTTTTGAGGTTCTTCTCGTTGGCCCCCGTGCAGGCGGCCGTCAGCTTGAACAAGCGCACAATGGCGGTGCCAAGGGTCGATTCATAAACTGAGTCGCGGCCAAAAATATTATCAGCGGCAATTCGGCCTTGGCGGTTAGCTGGGCCGGCCAGCGGGATGAGGCTGTGCCCTTGGGTGACGGCATCCTGCACCTCGACGGCGTCTCCAACGGCCCAAATAGAAGGATCACTGGTTTGCATGTGGCGGTCCACTTGAATCCCTCCGGAATGCCCGAGAGCCAACCCTGCTTGTTTCGCCAGGGTTGTCTCTGGACGCACACCCAAGCCTAGCACAACCAGGTCGGCAGGAAACCGTTTGCCGCTCTTGAGCACCACGACTGAGGCCAGGCTTTTCTCGGCTGGACCAGGGGCTTCAAAGGCAGCCACTGCATCCTGGAGAACCAGTTCGACACCGTTGGCGCGCAATTCGGCGTGCAACCACGCCGCCATTTCCGGGTCCAGAGAGGCCATAACCTGCGGCAGCGCCTCGACTACCGTGACGGCCAACCCGCGTTGTTTGAGTTGTTCAGCCATTTCCAGTCCGATATACCCGCCCCCAACAACCACCGCCCGGCGCACCGGGCCGGCTTTAATCCACGCCCTTATTTTCTCCACATCCGGGATATTGCGCACGACAAAGTGTCCGGCGCGCTCGATACCCTGGATGGGCGGCTTGAGCGGCGAGGCCCCGGGCGCCAATATCAGCGAGTCATAAGCCTGGTGGTATTCCCTGCCGGCGGCCAACTCGCGCGCCTTCACCTGTTTTGTCCGCCGATCGATTTGCACAATCTCCGACTCGACGCGCACATCCAGGTTAAATCGGGCCCGCAAACTAGCCGGCGTTCTCAATAAAAGGTCCTGCGCATGGGTGATTTCTCCCCCGACATAGTACGGCAGGCCGCAATTGGCAAACGAGACATGCGGCCCGCGCTCGAAAAGGATGATCTCCGCCTCTTCAGACAACCGCCTGGCCCTGGCCGCCGCGCTGGCGCCGCCGGCCACTCCACCAATAATCACGATTCGCTTTGCGCTCATTTCTAAAGAGATGGAGCCGGATGGCAACGGAAAGTTACAGCGCCCCTTACAAACGTGTAATCTCCCGGAAAGGCTCCCGTCATGGCCCTGGGTGTCTATTGATTCAGTTGGAGAAACTAGAACAGAACACATATTGGAGAAAGCGAACATGAAACGGATTTTTACGCGTATAGGCAAGCCGCTGCCCATTCTGGCATTGGGCGGGGCGCTGTTACTCACCGGTTCGGTTTGGGGCTTCGAGCACAAACCCGCAACCGAAGGCAATGGCAAAACACTGAATGTGCCAATGGATGAAACTGCTGTGCCGCGCTCGGCGGGTCCTTATGAAAGCTTCGCGCCGATAGTCAAAAAGGTGGCGCCAGCCGTGGTGAAAGTCGTCGTCACGGCATCGTGCGCGGCCAACCTGCCGGACCAGCAATGGCCCGGCTTTGACGATCCGTTCTGGCGCCATTTCTTTGGCGGGCCGATGATGCCCCAGCGCCAGATGCCTGCTCCGCTCGAACACGGCCTCGGTTCAGGGGTCATCGTGACCAAAGACGGTTATATCCTGACCAATAATCACGTCGTCGATGGCGCCAAGGACGTGCAGGTGACCCTGCAGGACGGGCGCGAGTTTACCGCCAAAGTCATTGGCCGGGATTCCAAGAGCGATATCGCGGTCATCAAAATTGATGCAGACAATTTGCCCACCGTTCGATTCGCGGACAGCCAGAAGGTGCAGGTGGGCGACATCGTGCTGGCGATTGGCAATCCATTTGGCGTCGGCCAGACGGTTACCCACGGCATTGTTAGCGCGACAGACCGCGGCGGCATGGGGATTGAGGACTACGAAGACTTTATCCAGACTGACGCCGCCATCAATCCGGGCAACTCCGGTGGCGCGTTAGTAGATGCGGATGGACGGCTGATCGGCATCAATACCGCCATCCTGAGCCGTTCCGGAGGCAACCAGGGCATCGGGTTTGCCATTCCGTCAGACCTGGCCCGCTCGGTGATGACGAGCCTGGTCGAGTATGGTCATGTGACGCGAGGTTACCTGGGAGTAATGATCCAGGATGTCACCCCCAGCCTGGCCAAGGAATTCAACCTGAAGCAAAACACAGGCGCCCTGGTGGGAGACGTGCTACCCAACGGTCCTGCTGAGAAGTCCGGCCTCAAAGACGGCGACGTCGTGCTGGAATTCAACGGCAAGAAAGTGCCTACTGGCCGTGACCTTAAGCTGACGGTAGCCGAGACTAAACCTGGCTCCAAAGTGCCGGTTGAAATCATCCGCAATGGCTCGACGAAAACAATCGACGTCACTGTTGGCCAATTGCCCGGCAGCCAAAAGCTTGCCCAGAACAACAGCCGCGACACCGGCACTCTGCAGGGTGTCGGCGTGAGCGATCTCAACAGCCAGGCCCGCCAGCAGTTCAAAATCCCCGAGACGGTTCATGGCGCTGTTGTGACCCAGGTGCAGCCCAATTCGGCAGCCTCTCAAGCGGGTCTCAAGACGGGCGACGTCATCGAATCGATAAATCGTCATCCGGTAAAGGATGCTGAGCAGGCGGTGCAGTTGACCGAAAATGCAAAAGACAAACATACCTTGTTGCGGGTCTGGAGTGACGGGGGCAGCCACTACGTGGTAGTGGACGAAAGCCAGACTGGCTAGCTTAATTAGAACCTCTGTTCATACGGCAGCCCTCCCGCGTTCCTGGTGGAATGCGGGAGGGCTTTTTATTGGGGAGGGATGAACAGGAACTCTTACCCTTGCTCTTGCTCCTACTCTTACTCGATGCGGTTGAAATGGGTACGAGCAAGAGCAAGATTGGGAGGAAGACACCGTCCAGCCTAAACTACGGGAGGCTGGTTTCGCCCATGAGGTAGCGGTCGCATTCGCGGGCGGCGCCGCGGCCTTCGTTGAAAGCCCAAACCACAAGGCTCTGGCCACGGCGACAATCTCCCGCAGCGAAGACGCCTTTGACGCTGGTGGCGTACTTTTCGAATTCGGCTTTAATATTGGTCCGAGCGTCTCGCTCGATCTTGAGGGCATCCAGCAGCCGCTGTTCCGGGCCGAGAAAACCCATCGCCAGGAGGACCAGTTGCGCGGGGCGATCCTGCTCGGTTCCGGGGACTTCTTTAGGCACGAACTGGCCTTTGTCGTTTCGTTCCCAGGCAATTTGTACGGTGCGGATGGCCTTGACCCAGCCATTCTCATCGCCGATGAACTGCTTGGCCGTGGTGAGATAGACACGCGGGTCGGCGCCGAATTTGGCGGCCGCTTCCTCCTGCCCATAATCCAGGCGATAGACCTTTGGCCATTCGGGCCAGGGATTATCCGCAGCCCGCTCCATGGGCGGGCGCGGCAGGATTTCGAGCTGGACCAGGCTGCGGCAACCTTGGCGCAGAGCAGTGCCGACGCAGTCGGTGCCGGTATCGCCTCCGCCAATCACGATGACATCTTTGCCTTCAGCCGAGATGAAGTTGCCGTTGCGGTGGCGGTCCAGCAGGCTGCGGGTATTGCCGGTCAGGAATTCCATGGCGAGATGAATGCCCTTGAGCTGGCGCCCCTCGACAGGCAGGTCGCGGGCCTTTGTGGCGCCGGTGCAGAGGATGACCGCGTCGAATTGCCTCAACAGATTCTCGGCAGGATAATTAACGCCAACTTCCGTGTTGGGGGCAAACTTGACCCCTTCGGCTTCCATTTGCCGGATGCGCCGGAACACGACTTGTTCCTTATCCAGCTTCATGTTGGGAATCCCGTAGGTGAGCAACCCCCCGACCCGGTCGGCGCGTTCGAACACGGTGACGCCGTGGCCGACCCGATTAAGCTGCATGGCAGCGCACAGGCCCGCCGGCCCCGACCCGATGACGGCCACGTTCTTCCCCGTGCGCACCCTTGGCATTTTAGGGGCAACCCAACCCTGCTCCCAGCCCCTATCGATGATAGCGCACTCCAAATTCTTGATTGTGACGGGGGGCGCGTTAATGCCCAGGACGCAAGAACCTTCGCAAGGGGCCGGACAGACACGGCCAGTGAACTCGGGGAAATTGTTGGTCTTGTGCAGCCGCTCGAGGGCTTCCTTCCAAAGACCGCGATAGACTAAATCATTCCATTCTGGAATCAGGTTGTGAATCGGGCATCCCGAGGCCATCCCGCTGAGCAAGGTGCCCGTGTGACAGAAGGGAATGCCGCAATCCATGCAGCGGGCCCCTTGTTCGCGAAGTTTGCTTTCCTCCATGTGGAGGTGGAATTCATTCCAATCGCGAATGCGTTCGGTGGCGGCGCGGTCCAGCGGCAGTTCGCGCAAATACTCGATAAATCCGGTCGGTTTGCCCATCGTGTGTTTCTTAGCAAATCAAGGGTTCGAGGGGGAGAGAAATCGGGGCTCAGCCGCCGCCGATGCGCGCGGTATCATGGGCGTTCTCCTCGAAAGCAGCCATGATGGCCTGTTCGCCACTCAGGCCGGAATCCTCGATGCGCTTCAGGGATTGGAGTACGCGTTTGTAATCTTTGGGCATGACTTTGACGAATTGCGGGATGACTTGAGGCCATTTGGCCAGCAGCATCGCCGCCCGTTCGCTGCGGGTATAGGTTTGGTGCCGTTGAATCATCTTCCAGACCTGCTCGATTTCGTCTGGGGCTTCCAGTTTTTCGAGTGAGACCATCTGGGGATTGCACCGGCGGGCGAAATCGCCTTTCTCATCCAGCACGTAAGCCACTCCACCCGACATGCCGGCGGCGAAATTGCGCCCGGTCGGGCCCAGCACCAGGACTCGGCCACCGGTCATGTATTCGCAACCATGGTCGCCGATGGATTCAACTACCGCTGTCACACCGCTGTTGCGCACGCAGAAACGTTCCCCGGCCATGCCGCGAATGTAGGCCTCGCCACCGGTCGCCCCATACAAGGCAACGTTGCCGATGATGATGTTCTCTTCCGGCACGAAGGTTGCGCTCTGGGGCGGGTACACGATAATTTTGCCGCCAGACAGGCCTTTGCCCAGGTAATCGTTTGAATCGCCTTCGAGGAAAAAGGTCATGCCCTTTGGCATGAACGCGCCAAAGCTTTGGCCGGCGCTGCCGGTAAAATGAATCTCGATGGTGTCCTCGGGCAAGCCCTCGGCGCCAAAGCGGCGGGTGACTTCGCTGCCAACGATAGTTCCCACGACACGATTGACGTTGCGAATAGGAAGCACGGCAACCACTTTTTCCTGCCGCTCGATGGCGGGGGCGCACAGGCGCAACAGGACGGTATTATCGAGGGCTTTTTCCAGACCGTGGTCCTGGGGGACCTGGCAGAAGCGCCCCACATCGGTGGGCACCTCGGGTTGGAAGAGGATTTTCGAAAAGTCCAAGCCTTGCGCTTTCCAATGTTCGAGGGCTTTCTTGACCTCGAGTCGATCGACGCGGCCAATCATTTTGTTCATTTGGCGGAAGCCGAGTTGGGCCATCAATTCGCGGACCTCGAGGGCAATCATGCGCATGAAATTGACCACATGCTCAGGCTGGCCGGCGAACTTCTTGCGCAACTCGGGGTCCTGAGTCGCCACGCCGACCGGGCAGGTGTTCAAGTGGCAAACGCGCATGAGGATGCAACCCATGGCGACCAGGGGCGCAGTGGCAAAACCAAACTCTTCGGCGCCCAGCAGAGCGGCGATAACGACGTCGCGGCCAGTTTTCAACTGGCCATCGGCTTCGACAATGATGCGCGAACGCAGGTCATTGAGCACCAGAGTCTGGTGAGTTTCGGCCAAACCAAGTTCCCAGGGTATGCCGGCGTGTTTGATACCTGTTTGGGGTGAGGCGCCGGTGCCGCCGTCATAGCCGCTAATGAGGACCACATCGGCATGCGCCTTGGCGACTCCAGCGGCGATGGTGCCCACCCCTACCTCGGCGACCAACTTGACGCTGATGCGGGCGTGGTGATTGGCGTTTTTGAGGTCATGAATCAACTCGGCCAGGTCTTCGATGGAGTAAATGTCATGGTGCGGCGGTGGGGAAATCAAGCCAACCCCGGGCGTGGAGTGGCGCACTTTGGCAATCCACGGATAAACCTTCTGGCCAGGCAACTGGCCGCCTTCGCCGGGTTTGGCGCCCTGGGCCATCTTGATCTGGAGTTCTTTTGCTTTGACCAGGTACAGGCTAGTGACGCCGAAACGGCCAGAAGCGACCTGTTTAATGGCGCTGTTTTTCGAGTCGCCATTGGGCAGAGGGACGTAACGGGCAGCGTCCTCGCCGCCTTCGCCGGTGTTGCTCTTGCCCCCAATCCGGTTCATGGCGATAGCCAGTGTTTCGTGGGCTTCCTGGCTGATCGACCCGTAACTCATCGCGCCGGATTTGAAGCGCTTCATGATCGTTTCGACCGGCTCGACCTCTTCGATGGGAATGGGCTTGCTCTTCTTGAGGTCGAGCAAACCGCGCAGGGTGCAGTGGTTCTTGCTCTGCTCATTAACCAGCGCCGAGTAGTCCTTGAAAACCTTGTAGCTGCCGGTGCGGACGGCGGCCTGAAGCTTATGGATGGTCTGTGGATTAAACAGATGGTACTCGCCACTTTCGCGCCACTGGTACTGGCCGCCCGTTTCCAAAACATGCCCGTTGACGGACCGATCGGGGAAGGCGCGCTTGTGGCGGAGCAGGACCTCCTGGGCAATCACTTCAATGCCCACGCCCTCGATGCGCGAAGGAGTCCAGGTGAAATACTTGTCCACAAATTCTTTTTTCAACCCAACGGCTTCGAATATCTGCGCGCCCCAATAGCTTTGGATAGTCGAGATACCCATCTTCGAGATGACCTTGACGACGCCTTTGACTGCGGCCTTGAGGTAATTCTTGCATGCCGTTTTGTGGTCCATCCCGGTCAGCAGCTTCTGACGCAGCATATCGTCGAGCGTTTCGAAGGCCAGGTACGGATTAATCGCGCCGCAACCGAATCCGATCAGCAGCGAATAATGATGGACCTCGCGCGGCTCGCCTGTTTCAAGGACCAGCCCCACGCGGGTGCGGGTGCCTTCACGGATCATATGATGATGCACGCCAGCGACGGCCAGCAGGGACGGGATGGGCGCCCACTCCTTATTGACACCGCGATCGGAAAGGACCACGACATTATAACCGTCCCGGATAGCCTGGTTAATCTTCAGGAACAGCTCGTTCATGGCCTTTTCCAGCCCGCCCGGGCCTTCGGCCACTTTGAAAAGAATGGGCAGCGTAATCGATTTGAAACCGGGCAGGTCCAAATGTTTGAGTTTGGCGAATTCCTCGTTGGTGAGGATAGGGGATTTGAGCTCGATGAGACGGGCGTGTTCGGGCCCCGGTTTGAGCAGGTTGCACTCCGAGCCGATGGCGGTCTCGGTGGACATGATGATCTCTTCGCGGATGCAATCAATGGGCGGGTTGGTGACCTGTGCGAAGAGCTGCTTGAAATAATTAAATAGCAGGTGGGGTTGATTGGAGAGAACCGCCAGAGGCGTATCGGTTCCCATTGATCCAACCGCTTCGTTGCCATCGCGGGCCATGGGGAGCATCAGGATGCGCAAGTCTTCAAACGTATAGCCAAAGGCCAATTGCCGCTGGGTGACACTTTCGTGATCCGGTTCGGGAAGAATCCCGGGGTCAGGCACGTCAGCCAGGCGAATCAGGTTTTCATCGAGCCAGGCGCGATAGGGCTGTTCGGTGGCGATCTTGTGCTTGAGTTCTTCGTCGGCAACGATGCGACCTTCCTCGGTATCGATCAGGAACATGCGGCCCGGCTGTAATCGGCCTTTCTGAAGAACCCGTTCGGGCGGCACATCCAGCACGCCCACTTCGCTGGCCATAATGACCAGGTCATCTTTGGTGACGTAATAGCGCGAGGGGCGCAGGCCATTGCGGTCCAGCACCGCCCCGATCTTCTTGCCGTCTGTGAAGGCGATTGAGGCGGGACCGTCCCACGGCTCCATGAGGCAGGAGTGGTACTCGTAAAAGGCCTTCTTCTCCGGGCTCATGCTCTCGTGCTTGGTCCAAGGCTCCGGGATCATCATCATCATCGCGTGGGGCAGCGAGCGTCCGGACAGAACGAGCAACTCGAGGCAATTGTCGAACATAGCGGAGTCGCTGCCGTCAGTGCAGACAATGGGCAGGACCTTTTTAATGTCGTCACCGAACAACTCGGACTCGAACATGGCCTGGCGCGCGTGCATCCAATTGGTATTGCCGCGCAAGGTATTGATCTCGCCATTGTGAGCCATGTACCGGTAAGGATGGGCCCGATTCCAACTTGGGAAGGTGTTGGTGCTGAAACGCGAATGGACCAGCGCCAAGGCCGATTCCATCGCCGGGTGCGACAGGTCCGGATAATACTCGCTGAGCTGCGTGGTCAGGAGCATCCCTTTATAGACCAGCGTTTTGAAGGAAAGGCTCGAAATGTAAAAGAACTCGCCTCCAGCAACCTTGCCCGAGTAGCGGATGGCATTTTCGGCCCGTTTGCGGATGACATACAGCTTGCGCTCGAAGGCCATGTTGTCCGAGACCTTCGAGTTACGGTCAATGAAGACCTGGCGCATGAGTGGTTCCGAGGTTCGAGCGGTGGCCCCCAGGGAATTGTTATTGGTCGGAATCGTGCGCCAGCCCAGAAGGCGCTGGCCTTCCTCGGCGATAATCCCGGCAAAGACCTTCTCGCACTCGGCGCGCTGCGCGCTATCGGGCGGCAGAAACACCATGCCCACGCCGTACTCGCCTGCTCCAGGCAATTTGACCTTCCCTTCTTTGGCAACCAGCTTAAGAAACTCGTGCGGCGGTTGGATGAGAATGCCGGCGCCGTCCCCGGTGTTGGCCTCACACCCGCACGCCCCGCGATGGTCCAGGTTCAGCAGGACCTTGAGGGCCTGTTGAATAATGCCATGGGACTTGCGGCCCTTGATGTTGACCACAAATCCTACACCGCAGGCCTCATGCTCGAATTGCGGGTCATACAGCCCCTGCCGCCCAGGGGCTTTGCTCCGCCAACTCCGACTGCCGTCATCGTTCATATCTGATTTGCCCGAATTTCTTAGGGAATCACGTCCCCGCCTGAATCACACTAAAATTTAAATAGTTTTCACCCAATTGCTTGCCGGATGCAATACTTCATTTTGGGAATTTTGGGCAGCCTTGAACCCTTTTTGGGAGGCAGGGCCGGCGCGCCGCGCTTTGCCGTACCGGGGGCGAAAGTTGGGTCAGGGTTTCGCCACCGTCACAGGCAGAGAGGCGAAAAACGGCGCGGACTTTCGTCCGCGCCGTCGTTCCGCTTTACCCCCGAGCATCCTCTACTACACGTCATAGTAGAGGAAAAACTCATATGGATGGGGCCGGAGGCGCAAGGCGTCATGCTCCTTGCGTTTGGCCGCTATCCACATGTCCAGAAAATCCGACGTGAACACGTCGCCCTTGAGCAGGAACTCGTGGTCTTTCTCGAGGCAATCCAGGGCCTCACCCAGGCTCCCCGCCACATTGGGCACCTTCTTCAACTCTTCGGGCGGCAGTTCG
>DASYZB010000127.1 GCA_035946615.1 Verrucomicrobiia bacterium | reverse complement strand
CCGAGTCATTGGCGCGAGTTCATTGAAACCCGGGATGCTGTCCTATCAGTAGTCAGCCGGCCGTTGCGCCCGCGTCAATTGGTGAGCAACGGAATTGCTATCCGAGCCCAGCTTAAAGAACGGCGTCGCGCTCGGACGTCTCAACTGAGCAGGTATCCTTGGGAAACCCTTTCATTAAGTTAGCGCCTATGCCCCTGCGGGGTTTGGTGTCTTCAGGGCAGGGGCGTTACTATAAACAGGCCACCCCTAACGGGGGTTTGCGCGCCAGGCGCCGCAAGTCCACTTAAATGCGCACATGCAAAAATGTGGGTAATGACAAGAGTTTTCAACCTGTCTCAGCCCTCTTTTCTCAGGCGCACAATCGTCGCGCCCCAGCCCCCGAATTGAGGATGATCGAGCGTAAATGAGATGACCTCCGGGTGCTTGGAAAGAATCGAGTGAACGGTGCGCCTCAGGGCTCCAGTCCCTTTTCCATGAATGATGCGCACCTGAAAGATGCTGCGCTCACGGCAGGCTCCCATGTAATCCGCCACGAGGTTCTGCACCTCTCGCGGATTGAACGTGTGCAAATCCAGCACCCCATCGATAGGCAACCGAATGGGCTCCTCCATCGCATTAAGTGATAAGCATTTCTTTCACCGGCCGGCCTTAGCCGGAACATGCAGAAAGAAACAGGAGGAAACGGAGAGAACAGAGATTCGATTCTTGAAGCACTTTGTGAGCAATGAGGCGCCAACAGCGTCTCACCATTTAGTGCGCAGCCACAAGGGCGCAAGGCATAATTCTGGCTTCGTGTTCACACCTCTGTTTTCTCTGTTATCTCCTGTTCAATCTGACTGGTTACGGCCTAAAAGCTTGTTTTGATGTTTCTGCTTCTCGTATTGATTCCCCGCGCCGCCCTTTTAACATAGGGCCCATCAGCATCGAGATCAATATACGACCGGCGGCCTTGAGCGATGCGCCGGTCCTGGCCGAATTCAATATTCGACTGGCGCACGAGACCGAGAACATGCGCCTGGACCCAACGACCGTTGCGCTGGGAATAGCGGCTCTGCTGCGGGACGCGGCCAAGGGGGTGTATTATGTGGCGGAGGTCAACGGCGCGGTGGTCGGCCAGGTCATGATCACTTATGAATGGAGCGACTGGCGCAACGGCAATCTCTGGTGGCTCCAGAGCGTTTATGTCCAGAAGGAGTTCCGTGGCCGTGGGGTGTTCCGCGCGCTATTTGGGCATCTGACAACACTGGCGCGAGGCCAAGGCGAGGTTCGCGCGCTGCGCCTCTACATGCACTCGGAAAACGAGCGCGCACGCCGTTCGTATGAAGCCCTGGGAATGCGGCGCACAGCCTACGAGGTTTTCGAGCTCGATTTGCCCGCATCAGAAGCTGCGCGAACCGATTCGGCAGCGCGCGAGGGAGCGACTGGATTATGATCCTGTGTTTTGGCAGCGGACCAAAACCCGGCATGGGTTTCCTGTCTAAAGACGCCAGCCGGCCCCTTGCTCTCGGCCAATGAAGAAGCCTATTGCGACTATTCTCTGGGTCGCCGTGGCGGTCCTGGGCGCCTGGGCGTATGGGACTCTTGCTTTGCGCCGGGGTGAGCCGCTCAGCTCGGCTTATATCCTGGTGGCAGCGCTGTGCAGTTATGCCATTGGCTACCGGTTCTATTCGAAATGGATTGCCGCCCGCGTGTTAGCCCTCGATGATCGCCGAGCCACCCCATGCCAGGTACATGATGATGGAAAGGATTTCGTGCGCACAAACAAATGGATCGTGTTCGGCCACCATTTCGCGGCGATCTCCGGGCCCGGCCCGTTAGTTGGGCCGGCCCTGGCGGCGCAATTCGGGTATCTGCCGGGGACGCTCTGGATACTGATTGGGGTGACCCTTGGAGGGGCGGTGCAGGATTTTGTGGTGCTGTTCTGCTCGATGCGGCGCGACGGCAAGTCGCTTGGCCAAATGGTCCGGGAGGAATTAAATGCACCGGCGGGCTTTATTGCGTTGCTGGCGATTCTGGGGATTATGGTGATCCTGCTGGCTGTGCTGGGCCTTGTGGTGGTTAAGGCGCTGGCTGAAAGTCCTTGGGGTGTGTTCACCGTCGGCGCCACGATTCCCATCGCCTTGTTCATGGGCGGGTATCTGCGCTATTGGCGGGTTGGGAAAGTGCTCGAGGCCTCAGCTTTTGGTGTTGCTGGATTGTTACTGGCAGTCTGGGGGGGCAAACTCGTTTATGAAAACGCGCATTGGGCGTCTGTTTTCGGGCTGCACGACATCACCTTGGCCTGGATGCTGATTCTCTACGGGCTGGCTGCGAGCGTGCTGCCAGTCTGGTTGCTGCTGGCCCCACGCGATTACTTGAGCACTTTCGTCAAGCTGGGCACCATCTTCGCCCTGGCATTGGGCATTCTGGTGGTACTGCCGCGCCTCCAGATGCCCGCCCTGAGCCGGTTTGTGGATGGCTCCGGGCCGATTGTTGCCGGCAAGATATTTCCCTTCTGCTTCATCACCATCGCTTGCGGCGCCATCTCCGGGTTTCACACGTTGATTGCCAGTGGCACAACTCCCAAGATGATTACCCGCGAATCCTATGCCCGATCGATTGGTTACGGAGCGATGTGCCTGGAATCGCTGGTCGCCATTATGGCCTTGATCGCCGCCTGCACGCTCGAACCGGGCGTGTACCTGAGCATGAACATCAAAGGGGACCCCGCCGCCACGGCAGCCAAAATAACCTCGCTGGATTTCCCCGTCACAGTCCAGCACATGACCGATTTGGCTGGGCAATTGGGTGAGAAAACCCTTTTTGGCCGCACCGGTGGGGCGGCGACGCTGGCTGTTGGGATGGCGGGGATTTTCTCGCGAGTCGTCAGCGGGCACGGGCTCGATCTGTGGTATCACTTCGCTATAATGTTCGAGGCGCTGTTCATCCTGACGACCCTGGATGCCGGCACCCGCGTAGGCCGCTATTTGCTCCAGGATGTCTTAGGTCAGCTCTGGCAGCCGCTGGGCCGAACAGGGAATATCGGGTCCAATATTCTATCCAGCGGGTTGATGGTCGGGTTCTGGGGTTGTTTTCTTATTCAAGGGGTGCGCGACCCCCTGGGAGGCATTAACTCGCTCTGGCCGCTCTTTGGCATAGCCAACCAGATGCTCGCCGCCATCGCCCTGTGCCTCGCAACAACCATCCTGCTGAAAATGGCCTTGCGCAGCCCAAACCCTGCCACCGCCAATATTGGCCGCTTTTGCCTGATTACTCTCATCCCGCTGGTCTGGCTATTGGCAGCCACTATGACCGCTGGTGTGGAAAAGATTTGGCATCCCGACCCGCGCATTGGCTTCGTGGCGCAAGCCCAAGCTCTCGACCAACAACAGTCCCAACTTGAGAACACCCTCCATGCTACGGAGCTTGCGCGTGATCCCGCCGCACGCGCCCCCATCGAAAGAGCCCTGCGCGCCAATCGCGTCCTCCATTTTAATAATGTGCTTGATGCAATTGTGGCGGGTGTTTTTCTGGTGCTGGTAACTCTCATTGTGCTGTTAAGCGTACGTGAATGGGTGTTGCTCATGGTCCGGCGGAAGGCGGCTGTGCTGCGGGAAACCGAGCCGGTTTGGCTGCCGGTTGAGGCGGGAAAGCCTTCCAGTTCACTGTGCGTCACGGCCATGGCGACGCTGGCCGTTGCACTCGCCAAGGAACTCTCCGGGGAAGCTGCTTTGCATCGGGCAGCAGAACGCGAGATGGCTTCCTCTGAGCAGTGTGGCAACAGCACAGAATCGTTGTCTAACATTACGGGCAGAAAACTCAGGGGCAAGATGGACCCCAAAATCTACATCGAAACGACGCGGCATCGCTTCAATGGAACCCGGCGTTGCTGCTGAGATGACAGAGGTCTGTAACATGCGCTGCAACCGTAAGCTGCCGGGGATTCTCCCTATCCCCCTTCGCGCGCTGAGATTATGACCACCACGCTACCCCAACGCATTGGTTTATTCGGCGGTTCCTTTGACCCGGTGCATCTGGGCCATTTGTTGGTGGCCCAGGCCGCACGGGAGGAGTTGAGTTTGGACAGGCTTTTTTTCATTCCTGCCGCGCAATCACCCTTTAAGCCCGAGCGCAAACCGACCCCTGCCGCCCAGCGTCTGCGCCTGTTGCGCCTGGCACTCGCCGGCAAGGTCTGGTGTGAACTGGACCAGCAGGAAATTCGGCGTGGCGGCATCTCCTATACTGTCGATACTGTGCGCGATTACGCCCGCCGGTTTCCCCAAGCCGAACTATTCTACCTCATCGGAGCAGACCATCTCCCGCAGTTGCCCAAGTGGCGCGAGGCGGAAGAACTTGCGCAACTCGTGCAATTCGTCGTCACTCCGCGCCCTGGGGAGGCAAAACCCTCACTGCCGCCCCCTTTTCGCGGCAGAGCCTTGACCGGCTTCCCTCTGGGGGTCTCCTCCTCCCAGGTCCGAGCCCGGGTGCAGGCTGGCCAGGAAATTGAAACATTGGTCGCTCCAGCCGTTGCTGAAGCGATTCATAACAATGGACTTTATCTTTAACCGGCTTTAGGCCATCGTTTCACCCAGATGGATTCGAGAAAACTCGCTCTGCTCTGCCGCGAACTGGCAGATAACAAAAAGGCGGAAGACATCGTTATCCTGGACGTGCGCGAGCTATCCTCCGTCACGGACTATTTCGTCATCGCCTCCGGCACCAGCGAACCGCATTTGCGGGCGATTGTGGACGAGATAACTGAAAAGTTGCGTCAAGATTACTCGCTGCGGCCCCGCGCAGTGGATGGAACGTTCCAGGCAGCCTGGATCGTGCTCGATTTCTTCGATGTCATCGTTCACATCATGCGGGCGGACCTCCGGAAACGTTACGATCTGGAAACTCTTTGGGGCGATGCCTCGCGCGTGCGCCCCCGCAGACGCGCCGCTGCCAAAGCCTAGCCGGAGGGCGCCCTGCTGGTTATTCGGCCTTTGGGGGCGCCTCGCTCGATGCCTTGACCATTTCGTCGAGCAATTTCCTGAATTCCTCCAAACCAGGCGCCGGAATAATGATCGTATCGCGCCGGCCACCCACGTCCTCGGTAATCCGCAAGAATCGGCCGCGTGGGTTCTCTTTCAGCGCGAAAAGAAAGGTCTTGCGCTCGATCTGAATCTTATCCGATTTAAGGGTGTCTTCATTCGACGGCGGTTTGGGAGCACCATAATGCCGGCTGCCGTAAGGCGATGGACGGTCGTTTGAAATCATACTCACTTCCCGTTGCGGGGCGCTCGGGCTGACCCTGCACTTCCTAAAAATAAGGTCAACCTCGATGCCGCTTTGTCAACTGCGGAATTTGGAGGAGGCGCCCACAAAACGCATCGTATCGGGCGGGTTGGCGACGCGCCACAGGTAAACGGCCAACCCCAAAACCGCCAGGCAGTTGAGCCCTGAGGAGACCCCATGCCAGACGCGAAAGGCGCGCCCGTAAGCTTCGCGCTGGGCGGACCGTTCGTATTGCAGGAGATGCCATTGGGCCAGGCGCGGCTGGAGCCAGGCACTTTGGGCAATCCCCACCAGCCACAGACACGCAATCAATGCCAGCCACCCGCGACGCGGGTATTTCCCCAGGTAGAGCCATTCGCCGGTCAGGTGAAGCAGGGCCACCAGGCTGCAACCCACATACCAATGGAAATAGCGCCGGACCATGACTTGACCAATGGCCACTGAAAAATAATGAAAGTTGTTCGCCCCCAGCAAATCCCGCATGTCGGCTGATGAAAAAGCGGGGGCTGCGCCCAGCATAAAGAAAACGGCCGCCCCAAACCACACCCCCGCGTTGATAATGCCGATCAATCTCAGGAGCCCAATCACGGAGCGACCGTAGGCAAAAACACCAACAATGCCAAGCATCGAGTGACCGCCGGGAGCGATGCTCGCTTGGGACCATGCTTAAATGCGCCCTGTCGCCTTTAATGGCTTTGATGGGATTCCTTTTTGTTTACTTGACTAAGGAAGGTTGTTTCTGGAACACTTCTGGCGTGAAGAACCTGCCGAGATCGAAGGAAGGATTCAACTGTAGATGATACGCCAATGCTTGATTCGGCTCACCTGGTGTGTGTTGTTGTGCGCAGGACTGAAGACCTGGGCTGGACCGATCTCGCTGGACAATCCACTCTCGTTTTTTACGAATGTGAGCGCACGGCTCCTGCAGTCTCAACTGAACCTCGACGTGAATCACATCCTGGTCTATCCCACCGACCAGTACACCCCTGCCGCACACCGGCTGCTTCAGGTCGCCGCGAATTTGTACGATGCCACCACCAACCGTGCGGTGAGCGCCTATCCGTTTTGCCCGTCGGTTTTTCGTCCAGTGTTCAGACGTGACACGACAGGCAATGTTTTCATTGCCGGTTACCTCGATGTGGAGGACGACAGCATGGTTCAGGCAGGCACAGCACCGGCCATGGTGGACCTGGCTTCGGGGGGCTTGGCTTTAATTCCCCCAACGGGGACGCCCATAGGAACCATAAGCACCGAGCCGATGGTGCGCGGCTTTCCGCTGGTTATCGGCGCCAAGAAGGGGTTTCCCAATTTCAACGAATTCGCGATGCAGACGTATCTCCATGTCACGCGCCTGCTCGAGTTCCGCCGCGATAACATCAATGGCCCGCTAACCCGAACCAATCAATTGTATGTCGCGACCATTACGAACACTTTTGGGCTGGAAGCCTGGAATTCCTATCAAAATCCGTATCCGCGAAACCTGCAACTGATTGCCGCTGTGGATATGACCGCGGTCCTGACCAATGAGTTGGGGACTGTGCTGCTGAGTAACCAGGTTTCGCAGGATGCCTTCACCAACCTGCCCGCCAATAGGTGGCCGGGATGGACAAATGTTGGCCAGGTGCAATCCGCGTTTATGCTTCCCTGGGGCCAAGGACAGGGATTTTTTTTCCTGACCGCCGTAAATTACAGTGACCAACAGCAGGCTTTTATCCCGCTGACCCACACCTTCGAGCAGCAAACTAACTTTTATCTGCCTCGGTGGTGGTTCACGCTCAAGACAGGAGTGCGATTTGTCCTGGTCGACACCGATTTCCACCGGATTGTGGATTACGTGAACCTCGAAGATAACGGCCAAACGGTGGACCTCACTGCAACGCTAGTGAATGGAGCAGACTGCAGTGGCAATCTGGCCACCTTGAGTGATCCGGGCGCCCAGTGGTGCACCAATCGCCAATGGGGCGCTAACGGCACGGATGTTCCCACTCAAGGGCTTCTGAACCAAATTGCCATTTGTCTGGCGCTTAATGGTCAGTTGCCACCCATGTCGTCGATGACTTTGGACCCTTATGCCGGATTGGACGGGGAAACTGCGGTGGATAGCTTCCGCTATAACTTGGAAGGGTGGGGTCCAGTTTATCCCAAAGACCAGGGCAAAACTTTTTATCGCTCAAACGTTTTTTATGTCCCTTTCGATCCCTACCGGCCAATTTTCATTCACACCTCGTGGCAGGCCAATGATCCGTTGGTCCATTATACGATTGGTGATCTAATGGATCTAATTGACGCCACAAATCAGGTGAACTTCGTGTCAGAAAATCCCCCGTTGGGCAACCTGGGGCAAATCAACAATCGATACGAACCTTGGGGCGGCAATCCCGTTACTACTAAGGCCGTCTTGCCCCCATTCGAAATCAGCGCAAAGGACCCGCTAATCACTCGTTCGGATAATTGGGACTTTCCTGCAACAGACCCGCTGAGCCTGGAGTGGCTGGGCCGCGTTCATCGCGGCACGCCCTGGCAAACCATTTTTCTCAAATCGAAAAACATCCTGCAGAGGACCGGGACCATCCCGGCGGCGAGCTTTTTCGCTTGGGAACTCTGGACGGGTAATGGGGTATGGGATTTCAATTTGGACGGGGGTGGCAACTGGGTGCCCGATGCATACCTGACCCTGCCCACAAACGACTGGAGGCTCGCCAGCCTGCTGATGCCACTTCTCGGCACCAACGACCTGCGCGCCCTTCCTTCAGTGAACCAGTCCCAGGTTACTGCTTGGACTGGCCTGCTGAATGAGCTGGTGGCCTTTACAAACCCGACGCCCTCGGAACTCGACAGCGTCATCATTTCATCGAATTCCGCTCAAGCGGCGCTCCTTGCAAATGCCATCAACGCCGAGCGCGCCCTGCAACCGGGTCAGGTGTTTCGCGATGCAGGAGATATTATTGCCACACCTGAGTTGAGTGTGGCTTCTCCCTGGCTCAACAGCGCCAGCACAGCTCCGGATGCCGCTTATGAGGTTCTTCCTTCTCAACTGCTTTGGCTCCTGCGCTCCGACTCGACGGGTTCCATCAATGCCAATCCATCAGGATTTCAGGTCCAATTCACCGGTTACGACGGACTGGCGTACTCGGTGGAGACCTCGACCAACCTTACAGACTGGGTCACGGTGGAGACGGCCTTTCCCACCAATGGCGTGTTCAATTTCCAGGACAATCCTCCAGCGATTGGCGCCTCTCGCTTTTATCGCTCAATGCTTTTGCCTTGAGGAACTCCCCTGATGAGTGAGCAATCAGTCCCGGGCTTGACCAAAGCACTCGACAAAGTTTCCGACAAAGGCAAAAGGCGTCTGCTGAATATCCAAACTCCAGCGCAGGCCAAACAAGTAAGGGTTTTTTCTTTGCTGGACCCTGCCCGTGTGCTGATCTAACCGGCACCATGAAAGCAGTGATTTTGGCGGCGGGCAAAGGGACGCGGATGCGGGACCTGACCAATGAGGTCCCCAAGCCGATGCTCAGGGTGCAGGGCAAACCCATTCTGGAACACATTCTTGAAGGCATCCTGGCAGCCGGCATCCGGGAAGTCTTTTTCGTGACTGGCTTTCGCGCTGAGGCTATTGAGACTTTTTTTGGGGACGGCGCACGGTGGAACGCGCGCATCGCTACGGGGCGGCAGATGGTCCAGGACGGCACGGGCAAAGCCCCGGAACCGGCCAAGGCATTTGTCGGTTCCTCACCCTTTCTGCTCACATACGGGGACATTTTGGTAAAGCCTGATACCTACAAGCGAATGGTCGCCCGTTTTCATGAAAGCCGTTACGCGGGGGTCATTACGGTGACGGCCGGCCAGGACCTGACAAAAGGAGCGGTCAATTTCTTTGACGACCAGTTCTGCCTGAAAGACCTGGTGGAAAAACCGTCTCAGGGGCAATTAGAGCATTTCCGCCGTGAAGGCTGGCTGAAGCCCGGCGCACCCGCCTGGTACAACGCGGGCATCTACATTTTCAAGCCGTTGGTGTTCGAGTTTATTGCGCGGCTGGAGAAATCCCCCCGGGGCGAGTACGAGCTGACGGATGCAATTCGGGCGATGGCGGCTGCAGGCCAGAGAATAGCGGGTTTGGAAATCGAAGGCCGCTGGGTTGATGTGCGCGACCCCGAGGTGCTGGCCCAGCTCGAGGCGGAGACGGGGAACTCGTGAAAGCGCGAGAGCGTGGCGACTGCGCCGACGCTCTGACGCTCCACGTCCAGAGGACCCGGCTATAATTTCCCCATAAGCGGGGTCAGGGGGCGCTTGCCCGCCAATAGCAGGCCGGCCAAGAGGATGAGACATCCTATTGCCAAGCCGGCGGGGATGACCCATTGAA
The DNA here is from genome assembly GCA_035946615.1 of Verrucomicrobiia bacterium. NCBI lineage: Bacteria > Pseudomonadati > Verrucomicrobiota > Verrucomicrobiia > Verrucomicrobiia bacterium. The sequence continues at coordinate 7,639 of DASYZB010000127.1, read as the reverse complement.
CCGGCAGCGACGCGGCCGGCGCGATCGAGACGGCAAGGAAGCGAAGGAGCCAACGGAACAGGAAATAGCCGCCCATGCCAGCCGCTACCGCGTAGCCTAGATTGTCCAGAAACTGTGGCACCTGAGCGCGGAGGAACCGCTTGCTGCAATCGGCCCACCGAGCCGCCAACTCCGCTTCAAGCAATATTTTCCTCTCCTCACGCGCAGCCCGGGTCTCGGGCAACGGCTCTTGATCGAGCCGCTGGCGCAATCGTTGGGCAAAGCCGGCTGACAAAGTGGCCGGTTGGATGCTGCGAGCCAGGGCCTGGTCCAGTGGTTGCCAACCCGATGCCAGGGCGCGGCACGCGGCGCAATGTTCCAGGTGCTGGGTGAGCTCGATGGCATCATCGGCGGCCAGGCGGCCTTCGAGGTAATCCAACAGATGCCCTTCATCCTGGTGCAGCGGCGCTTCTAACCGTTGGCCGAGGCCGGCGGTGCTTTTATATTGTGGAGCGTTCATAATCGAAATATTTCAAAGAGGACGTGGGATCCCCCGCAGCGCTAAGGGTCTTGTTCTCATCCCGGCGGGATGATTGAGAATAGCCCAACGCTTCAGCGTTGGGACGAGGTTGAGAGATGGCCTTAGTCCTGGAGGGACGGCTGAATGAATCACCCAGCCGTGCAGGTCCAGCCTGAGACGAGAGGTCCAGTGCGCGTTTGGCCTCGCAACGCAGGCTGTTTTTAAGCAGTTGCTTTTTAGCCCGGAACAGGAAGGTCTTGACGGTGCCCAGCGGCAACCCGAGCAGCGCGCTGACCTCTTCGTAGGATTTCTCTTCAAGATAAAAGAGGGTGAGCACCTGCCGGTATTTTTCCGGGAGTTGTTCGAGGAGATACTCGATGTCGATTTCGAAGCCGCTTTCGCGATCATTGGACTGAAGGGCGGGCAACGCTTCCGAGGCGTTTTGGAATTCCGGTTCATCGAGCGAGACAGAGGGGCGGGCGGCGCGTTTTTTGAGTTCGGTCAGGCAGGTATTGCGAGCGATTGCATATATCCACGTCGAGAGGGAGGCGCCGCCGTGGTAGCCGGGCAAGCCCTTCCAAATCTTCAAGAGGATTTCCTGGGCCATATCTTCAGCCTGTGCCTGGTTGCGGAGCATGCTCAGGGCCAGGTGAAAGACGCGGGTTCCGTACAGCTCGACCACCCGCTCGAAGGCCTCATAGTACTGCTCGGCATCCAGGCGTTGGCGGATGTCCGCGTCCATGGATTGCTGTGGTTCGGTCGTCACGGTTGTCAAATCGCTCCAGCCGCATGCGGTTCTTATTACTCTTTAGCGCGCCCGCGCGCGGGAAGCGCATGGGCCATCCTGGAACCCAGGAAACCATCCGATAAGGTTTATACTCGATTTAAGGTAAAAAGGTTTCAAAATCTTTTTTGAAACAATTCGGGTCCGCAAGAAGTCGGAACCATCAGAATGGCTGGTTAAACTGACAGAACCCCAAAACCTGAACAAAATGTATGCAAATACCCAATGCTATATTCGGCAGCATGATTGAGCCGGTGGTGGCGCTCTTTATCCCAATTATTGCGATTATCTTCGGTGTCGGCATCGGGATGCTGGCTCTTTACCTGGGCTATCGCAAGCGCAAGGAACTCTTTGTGTTATATCACCAGGAACGCATGGCGGCGCTGGAAAAGGGCGTGGACTTGCCGCCCCTGCCTGACGCCCTGTTTTCTGAGGAGGCGCGCCCCAGCGATCCCCGGCGCCATTTGCTCAAGGGCCTGGTTTGGCTCTTCACGGGCATTGGCCTTGGAGTGGCGTTATGGGCGACAACCGAACTGGGTTTTGCGCTCTTTAGTCTCATCCCGATTGGGATTGGCTTGGCCCATCTCATTTATTATTTTGTCGAAGGCAAGAGCCAAGCCGCCGCCATGGACCAGCGTGCAATACCGCCGGCTCGGCCAGCTACGGTTTCCTAGCGCGGTTCAGAGAAAGGCCCTATGAAAACGAATCAGTCGGTTTTGGTGCGCCTGTCAATTCTCACGCTGGCTGCAGGGACGGTGCTCGCCGCCACGGCCGCCACGACGGAATCAAATCAAAGCAAGGCCTTCCCGGCAAAGGACGGAGGGACGCTGGTGATGGACGTTGACCGGGGCTCAATCACGATCGAGACCAGCGACCGCAGTGACGTAGTCATCGATGTGCAGCGGAAAGTTACCCATGTCAGCACGGCCAGGGCGCAGGAGGTATTCGCCCAACACGAAGTCACGTTCGGACAGGACGGCGCCCGCGTGGAGGTGCATGCCAAATTCAAAAAGGAGCCGGGCCGTTGGTTCAATCGTGGCGGGCAAAACCTGCATGTGGAATACCGTGTCCAGACGCCGCGCCGGTTTAATCTGGAATTAAGGACAGCCGGCGGGGATATCGTTTCGAGCGATATTGAAGGGAGCATAAAGGCCAAAACCGCCGGGGGCAGCCTTCGGTTTGCCACCGTTAAAGGAACGCTCGATGGCCAGACAGCCGGCGGTGATATCCAGCTCACCAGCGCGAGCGGTCCAGTTTCTGTGAAGACAGCCGGCGGGAGCATTCACCTGGGCGCCCTGGTGGCGGACGCGACAGCCGAAACCGCGGGAGGCTCGATTGCAATCGAGTCCACCCAAGGCAAGCTGAAAGCCACAACCAGTGGTGGGGATATCAATATTGGCGACCTGGGCGGTCCGGCTGAAGCTCAGACCGCTGCGGGCTCGATTCATGTAAAGACGGCGCAAGGGGCTCTTATTGCCAAGACTTCCGGCGGAGACATCCGCATTGATGACGCGCAGGATACGGTTTCCGCCCAAACGGCGGCGGGCTCAGTGAAGGTGAGCTTTTCGGCGCAACCTCATGATGATTGCCGGTTGAGCACCTCCGGCGGCGAGATTGAGGTAAAGCTGGCAGAGAACCTGGGTTTTGACGTGGAGGCCGAGACCAGCGGCGGGGAAGTGACCACGGCCATCCCGGTGGCCACAACCGTTGTAGGCAAGCATGACAATAAGCTCAAAGGGAAGATCAACGGAGGCGGCAAGGCATTGGTGCTCAAGACCAGCGCAGGCGATGTAAGGATCAGCAAGCGTTGACTCACTCGTGCCCGTTTGGCAGTGTGAAATAGAAAGTGGCCCCTTGGTTGGGCTTTGCTTCGGCCCAAACCTCACCGCCGTGGCGGGCGAAGATGCGGCGAACCGTCGCCAGGCCAACGCCGGTGCCAGGAAATTCCTTTTCTGAATGGAAGCGCTGAAAAACCCCAAACAAGCGGTCGCTGTAAGCCATGTTGAACCCGGCGCCGTTGTCGCGGACGAAATAATGCGGGGCGCCGTTGGTTTGAGTGGAGCCCAGTTCGATTCGAGGCTGAGGCCTTTTGGCAGTAAATTTCCACGCGTTATCCAGAAGGTTCTCGAGGGCGATTCGCAGCAAGCCCGGGTCGCCATCGGCGAGCAGTTTGGGGGCAATCAACACATCGACTTGGCGTTGCGGTTCGCGTTTGCGGAATTGCTCGATGATGACGGTTGCCAATTCGCTCAGGTCCACTGGCTGGCAGCCCAACTCACCGCGGCTGGCCCGGGATAATTTCATCAGGTCCTCGATGAGCCGGCCCATTCTTTGGCTTGCTTCCAGTGTGTAATCGAGGTAGCGCCGGCCGCGTGGGTCGAGTTGGGGGCCGTACTCCTCCTGGAGCGCCTGGCTAAAGCCATTGATGCTGCGCAAGGGCGCCCGCAGGTCGTGCGAAACGGAATAACTAAAGGCCTCCAGCTCGCGATTGGCGGCTTCCAAGGCGGTCGTGCGTTCCCGCACGCGCTGTTCAAGTTCCGTATTGAGCCGCAACACTTTTTCTTCAACCTGTCTGCGCTCGGTGTCCCGGCTCTGGGCCAGCCATTCCGCCTTTTGCGCGCGTTCCTTGGCGCGGCGCATGGCGTCCGTCACGGCGATGGCCGCCCCGGTTTCAACTAGAAAGGTCAGGGAATAGGCCCATTCGACTGTGCTTTTGGGACCCAGCGTGTGCAACGGGGTGATGAAAAAGTAATCTCCAAGCAAGGCCCCAGCCGCCATGGCCAATAGCCCTGGGCCTAAACCGCCATAGAGAGTGGCAATAATCGAGGCCAGGATAAAAAGCATCAATGGGGCGTGCCCATGGAGAAGCGGGTCGAGCGACCAACGCACGGCGAAAGCGCCCATCACACAGAGGCCCACTGCCCCGTATCGGGCCGGGGCCGAACGTAAGATTTGTAGCTTCACAACATGAGCCCCGGGGAGCCGCACCCAGAGACAGAATAAGTCGCTTCTTTTTTTACGGAGGTTGCGCCGGTCGGGAAATGGGGTAAACGCCCCAGAATGGCAGGACCAATGACAAGGTCAGTTCCAAACCTTTGTTGCTAACCAAGTCACTTTTCCGAGACTGGGCTCACGTGAGTGAGCTGCGGGACCATTATGCAATGGGGAGGAGCTTGCCGATAGCCTGCTGCAGGTCGCGGATGGAAAAAGGCTTGCCCATGAGCAGATCGACGTTCGAAACCTTCCCTGTCCGGTCCGAAATGGCCTCGATATGGGCCGTCATCAAAATAACCGGTTTGCCAGGACACCGTTCCTTGACCGCCTGGGCTACTTCCAAACCGTCCATGTTAGGCAGTCTGAAATCAGTAATGACCAGGTCGTGCAGCTCAGGGTTGAACGCCGCCAGGGCCTTTTCGCCATCCTCGACCACATCGACGGTGTGCCCATCGACGGTCAACGCCATGCGAATGGTGTGAGCCACCAGCGCTTCGTCTTCAACCACCAATATCCGTCTGGGGATGTTGGTCTGGCCTGGGGCAGCAGGTGGCATAAGCTTTGGGCATGGCGGTATCGAATCGCCTGCCGTTGGGTTATCCCATAGTGCCGCTGTTGCTGCAATCACTTTCTGTTCAAAAAAACCATTGTCGAGCGGCGTCTGCTGTGGAATCGTGAAAGGCACCAATGAGCGAATTCAAGTTCGCCTGCCCGGTTTGCGGCCAGCATATTACGGCCGACTCCCGCTCGAGCGGCAGGCGGCTGGAATGCCCCACTTGCTTTCAAAAGATCATTGTCCCTCAAGCCCCTGCCGGCGGGGATTCCAAGCTCATCCTTTCGGCGGTGCAGGCGGATAAACCGCGCCCGTCGGGATTTGATAGCGCCTCGGACTTAAGGCCGGGCGTGCGCAAGCCGCTGAGCAGTTCCATCTTGCCGATGGCTCTGGTAGCGCTGGTGCTTGGGGCTGGCGTCAGCGGCTGGCTGCTGCTGGGGGCCAAGCTCCCGCTGACCTCTGCGCGCGGCTCGAGAGAAATCCCGGAGGCGCTGCGGCCCACGGTTTATCCGGTGCCTGCCAACATCCATTGGACCATGACCCCGAGCCTCGGCCTGATACCGGATGGGCCCGCTGCCGGCAGGATTCACGGAAGCGGCTTCTTTTGCGAACGCGCTACCCTGCAAGGCGGCGTGCTCTCATTGCGCCAAGGCCGCATCTGGCCGCCGGATTTGGGTTTGACCATACGCACCTTTGCCCACCAGCCGGAGGACCTGAGCGGCAAAACCATTGAAGTCATGCCCGAGCGCGGCCCGCCCTTGCCGACAGTCATTCTCAGATGGAAAGATGCCCGGCTGCAGGCTAGGACGGAAGAGTTCCAGACCGGCTACGCCTTGAAACTGGTTTTTGGCCAACCTGCCAACGGACGGATGCCGGGCAAAATCTATCTCAGCTTCCCGGATGATGCGAAGAGCTTTGCGGCGGGGAGCTTTGATGCCCAAATCGGCAAACCCCGTCAAAAGCCGCCAAAGCCAGTCAAAAACCCAGCAAACCAATGAACCGAATTGCAGCTATTGTTCTTATGCTCGCCCTCTTTGGGACCGGCCATTTGCCCGCTCAGGACTGGGCCAAAGCCCGCCTCGAGAAATCCCCGCGTCACCTCGAATGGATTAAAATCAAACACGGCTCACGCGAAGTGAACTGCTTCATCGCTTACCCCGAATCGAGCCAGAAGGTCCCGGCTATCATTGTCGCCCATGAAATCTTTGGCCTGACAGATTGGGTGCGCGGAGTGGCCGATCAGTTGGCCGAAGCCGGCTACATCGCCATCGCGCCGGACCTGCTTTCCGGCAGCGCCCCGGGCGGCGGCGGCACCGCTGAGCTGGGAGGCAATGACGCTGTTCGCAAAGCCATATCATCCCTGCCGGCCCAGCAGGTAACGGCTGATCTCGACGCCGCCGCCGATTACGCAGCCAAATTGCCCGCAGCCAACGGGACGGTGGCGGTCGCTGGGTTTTGTTGGGGCGGCGGGCAGGCCTTCGGTTTTGCCACGCGCAGAAGGGACCTCAAAGCCGCCTTTGTCTTCTATGGCATCCCACCTGCCGACGAGGCGGAGCTGGCTCGAATCCAGTGCCCGGTCTTCGGCTTTTACGCTGGTAATGACGCACGTGTGACCTCGACCGTCGATAAAACCACCGTGCAGATGAAGCAAGCCGGCAAGGTTTTTGAGCCGGTGATCTACCCAGGCGCCGGTCACGGCTTCATGCGCGCGGGTGAAGCGCCGGACGCCAGCCAGCCCAACAAACAAGCCCGCGACCAAGCCTGGCAACGGTGGAAGGAACTGCTGAAAAAGCTCTGAGCATGGCAGTGACTTTGGAATTTTGATTTTAGATTTTCGATTTTTGATTGGGGTAGTGGCCGGGTGAGTCAAGACGCCGAGGAAGGGGCGTAGTCGAACACCGAGGGAAACCGGGCGAGACGACCCGGTGAACCTGCCGACGACACGCTTGCGGGTAGGGGACCTGGGGCGGTTTGTGGTTACATTTGGTGACATTTACCTACATTTGGCTACATTTACCGCCATGTCTGCGATGTGGCCAGCCCTGGATGCCATTTGGGGATAACATTCAACATCGAAGGGGGGGGCCGGGAGGCGAGGTTCGAATGTTGAAGTTGAAGAGACGAACAGCAGGGAAACTGAAATATTAAAAATAGCGTTATTTAACGTTATTTACCGTTATCTAGCGATATGGAGGAGCAGCCAACTGGGGAAGGAAACTGAGATAGCTCCGGTTGACTCCGGTTTTTTGGGGAAGAGGCAATGGCCAACATCCAATGGCCGATAGCCAACGGAAGGGGTGGGGCAAAATGGTCGAAGTGCAATTTGGCGCAATTTGCTGCAATTTCGCGCAACTAACTGCAATTTGGTGCAACCGGTGGCCGGTGGGCGGTGGGCGGTGGTCGGTGGGCTGAAGGCTGAACCGGAGGGGACTAAACCACGGAGGCACGAGAAAGGGGCGGTTTGCCTCCGATTGGTTCCGATTACCTCCGATTACCTCCGATTGGTTCCGGTTCATGAGGAGGCGTGATTTTGTTGGCAGGCCATAAGACCACAGACTGGGAGGTGGGCTTGAGAATCGAGCATCGAACACATCGGAGGCGGCGAAAAGAGGGGGGGACACACCCGGGGACACACCCTCACCCCCACTTTTTGCCGTCAACCCGTCAGGAACACAGAAAGATGGGCATTTTTTTCAAAAAGATCCGTCAATTTCCCGTCAATTTCCCGTCAGGCATCCGTCAGGGAACCGCGAATGGTGGTCGGTGGACGGTGGTCGGTGGACGGTGGTCGGTGGACGGTGGTCTGTGG
>DASYZB010000126.1 GCA_035946615.1 Verrucomicrobiia bacterium | reverse complement strand
GGTCCGGCGCGGTCCAGTGGACTTGATTAACATTCCGACCGCCAGGACACCCAAAACCAAGAGCCCCGCCCGCGTGCATCCGTTCCTGAGGACCACCACACGAATTTCGCCCGGTATCGGGTGCCCCCAAGCGAAGGCCAACACGGCCCCTACCAGCACCAGTATGAGTGAAGCGCTGCTCACCTCGAAACGTCCCAATTTAGTGCCATCGTTCCGTGTTAAGGCTGCCAGGCCACCTGCCGCCAATAGAGGGGCTGAGGCCAAGACCAGGATCAGGAACTTCACGGGATACCTGAAAAAGCCAACGGGAGGGAAAAAGCGGTGCAGAACAGGATAGACGTAACCTCGGTTCCCGAGTGCCAGCAATAAGCAAGAGAGAGCTGCTACGGCCAGCAAACGGACCTTCCATTCCCGGCGCCTCCCGAGAGCCACCGCAGTCAACAGCACGGTACCAGTTCCCGCGTAATAGGAACTCGTCCAGTCCTGATTTGGCTGGAAGAAAATGCCTTGGGAAGCTGGTCGCGTGCGGAAAAGCGGCACCAGGAAATTCAACCAACCCCAGATGGGCATCGACCAGTTCGGTGAATGGGCGCTGTAACTCGCGTCCCGATCAGAATGGGCCACGAGTTCGAGAAAGGGCAGCAGTTGGGCCGCGCAAACCAGCGTCACCAGCACGGCCAAACAAAGAAACCGCAGAGGTATCCTGTTCCTCGCGCCAGCGTCGGGGATTTCTGCGTAGGTCCGTTTTGAGAATGTGATCCATTCGCCGCACATCAGCAGGAACAGAATCAACCAGGTAAACAGAATCGTCTCAGGCCCCCCAGCGAGCATCTGCATCGAGCCGGCCAGAATTCCCCAAACCAGCTTTCTACCTCCCTGCCGCCAGCCCTCCGGCACCAACCACAGGACCCACGGGAGCCAACCAAAAGTTGCGACATGGCTGGGCCACATCAGAAAATTCAGCATCAGTCCGTTGAACGAAAAGATGATTCCCGCCAGCCCCGCTGCCAGGCAGTTGCCGGTCCAGCGCCGGGCCAGGAAGTACATTCCTAACCCGCCCCAAAACAGATGGGCGAGGCAGAAGAAGGAGAGGGACCAGGGCATCGGGAGGAGCAGATAGATCAGAGAGCCCGGGTAAAGGGTCATGGTGTTCCACTGGGCAAGGAAAGGGACGCCGCAGAAGTTCAGCGGATTCCACAGAGGGATTTCCCCGCGCCAAAAACATTGCCGGTGATAAAAAGCCACCGGGTAGCTGAAGGCGCCGAAATCGCGGGCAACGAATGTTTTGCCTTGCAGGAGCACGTCCGGGAAGGCGGCCACCACGAGCAGCGCCAGCAGAAGCGCAAAGCGGCCCGGGGTGAGCCAGGCATCAACAGCTTCTGTTTTCAGAACAGGCGCTGTCTCAGGTTCGGTCATTGTTTGGTTCATTTCGTGGTCCGATTCGGTTGTCTGCGCGGTCATTTGCAAGGTTTTGCAGGGAAAACCGCACATTTCCTGAGTGTTTGAACCGGACTACGCTGAATTAAGCAAGGGATGAGCCAGAGTGATGGGGTATTGGAGCGATGGAGTGTTGGAGTATTGGGTTTCCCACCCCTCCATCACTCCATCACTCCGCTTTCAGCTCATGCTAGCTAGTTCGACCCGGGATCAGGTGTTCTGAGCCTCCTCACGTCGGCTCCTACATTCGGATCGGCCCGTCTCGATTCTGTACAAAATGGCCTGAAGCGAGACAGCACTCTGGACAGTCCAAACGCAAGTGTCCCAGGAAAAACGGATGCGCCGGAACAAACCCGCCACCAGCTTCTCCCTCTCCCCTTCCGAAAGGGAGAGGGCCAGAACTGGTGAAATCGTTTCCCGGCTTCTCCCGCTGCTTCTCCCTCTCCCCTTCCGAAGGGGAGAGGGCCAGGGGAGAGGGGTCCCAGGTATATCGGCAGTCCACATCCTCTTTTCTCCGCGTTCCTTGCGTTCTTTTGCGGCAAATAAGCCCAACAATTTTGCGGTTGCATTCCCCTTCTCATTTCTGCTATTTTCAGGACACGGTCGGCAGCAGGCAATATGTGGACGTTTTGCATTAATACTAAACCGCCTGCCGCTTGTCCACGCCGTACAAGAGAAAGGTTCACTATGAAGAAACAGACATCCCGGAAGGGAGGCTTCACCCTGGTCGAGATCATGATCGTTGTGGCCATTATTGGCCTGTTGGCGACGATTGCGATCCCCAACTTCGTGAAGGCCCGCTCGACGGCACAGATGAACGCCTGCATCAGCAACTTGCGTCAGATCGATGGCGCGGTGCAGACCTGGGCGCTCGAAACCAAACAAGGCGAAACGGCGCAGGCCGAGTATTCGCAAATCCGAGGTTACCTCAGAAACCAAGTCGTTTGTCCCTCCGGCGGAACGACCTTCGCCGACAGCTACACGCTCGGCACGGTACAGGACAAACCCAAGTGCCAGAAGGTGCCCGCCACCCACAAACTGCCGGATGATACACTGAACTGATTCATAGAATCCTTAAATTCAAGGGCTTGGGAATATCTCCCAAGCCCTTTTTTCATTTACAGACCTCGCGAGGCGTCTTGGACTGCGCCAGTCCTCTGGCGCTTTTCCCCCAGGCTAACCTGCGAGAGGACTACCGCAGTCCAAGACGCTAGCGCGCCATCTCCAGCTTCATCCTTCCCCTCTTGGCACCCCGCTTGCTATCTCACATTCGCGGTTGCGACAGGCAATTAGTGAACGGAAACCGTAATAATATAACCCGCCTGTTGTGAAGTTCACGCCGCGGCAACAGAAAGGCAATAAGACAGTATGAACATTAGAACATCGAGGAAGAGCGGCTTCACGCTCGTGGAAATCATGATCGTAGTCGCAATCATCGGGCTGTTGGCGGCCATCGCCATCCCGAACTTCATCCGGGCACGTACGCAGTCCCAGACCAATGCTTGCATTAACAACCTGCGCCAGATCGATGGCGCCGTCCAGCAATGGGCGTTGGAGATGAAGCAGCCGACGTCGGCAACGGCGAGTTACACCGACATCTCCGCGTACTTGAAGAATGCTGTTTCATGCCCTGCGGCAGGAAGCGACACGAGCTTCAGCGGCAGTTATTCATGTGGCGCTACCGTAACCGACCAACCGACGTGCAAGATATCTGGCGTTGGAGTCGGTGGTGGGACACACGTGCTGCCTACCCAGCCGGGTTCCTAGTCTAATCCACTCTCCAACAGGCCTGGGAAGATTTCCCAGGCCTTTTTTATTTGGGCAACGACGTTGGACTGAATCCTGCTATTCTAGAATTGCGTGCGGTTGGCGACAGGCAATACGTGAACACAATCGTACTAATAAAATACCGCCTATCGCCTCGTTCACACCGCGTGTGAGAAAGGCAATGCAGAAATGAAAATAGGTAACAGGCGCACACCAGGGTTCACCCTGGTCGAAATCATGATCGTGGTGGCCATCATCGGGCTCCTGGCAGCGATCGCGATTCCTAACTACGTGAAGGCTCGCACCAATGCCCAAAGGAACTCCTGCATCAGCAACTTGCGTGAGATTGAAGGCGCAACCCAGATTTGGGCGCTGGAACAGAAAGCCGCCTCCACGGCTGTCGTCCAATACAGCGATATCAGCAGTTATTTGAAACGCGCCGTCAATTGCCCGGCGGCGGGTACTGACACGTCGTTCAGCGGCAGTTACTCGATTAACGGAGTGACTGACGCCCCTACATGCAATATATCAGGTAGCGATCCCGTTGCTCCCCATTTGCTGCCCGACACCACGCAGTGATTTGGAGTGCGGCGGCAAGCAAAGCGCGACGCCGCTTTGGGCGTAGCCGAGCGCCACAAAATCTAAAACCGCCGTCGTCGCTGCGCTTGCTCTGCTCCTTACACGCATTTCTGCAATCTCGGAGGTTACGAAGAATCCCGAAGGGATTCCGACTCAAAGCCCAGGGTTGCGAGTCTGCGAGCTACCCTGGGAATAGACCGAAGCGCGTGCCAACCCTGAAAGGGTTGTGGCGCTGTTCCATCCCGAGTTTGGAGTGCGGCGGCAAGCGAAGCACGACGCCGCTTTGCCTGTGCCCGCAGACCTCAATGTAAAAAAGCGCCGTCGTCGCTGCGCTTTGGCGGCGCACTCCATAAACGGCGTAAAATCTGCTAATCCCTGGGGTAACCATGCGCACTGCGCCCCAATTTTTATCGAAAGAAAACCGCCCTCTGGGCCTGGTCTGCCTGCTGCTTGCCTTCATCACCGTCGCCTGTTATTGGCCCATTACCCGAAACGGATTCGTACTTTTCGACGATCCGAGGTACATTTACCAAAACCCCCATGTCAAAGCAGGCTTGACCTGGGCCGGAGTCGCTTGGGCATTCACAACCGGATACGCCTCCAATTGGCATCCCCTCACTTGGATTTCTCACATGCTGGACTGCCAAATCTTCGGGATCAGCCCAGGCGGACACCACTTCACCAACCTCCTTCTTCATGCCATTAATTCGGTGCTGCTCTTTCTGCTGCTTAGGCAAATGACAGGCGCCTTTTGGCGAAGCGCCTTCGTTGCGGCTTTATTTGCCTGGCACCCGTTGCACGTTGAATCCGTCGCCTGGGCCGCCGAGCGCAAAGATGTCCTGAGCACCCTGTTCTTCCTGCTCACCCTCTGGGCATACCATAAGTATTGCACCCCGCCGGTCTCCATCCGTGCGCCAGCGTCTTGGACTGCGCCAGTCCTCTGGCGCTTTATTACGCCACCGGCCACAGACACACCTTCCACCGTTGCCGCATTGCCCGCCAAAAGCGGCAGAGGACTGCCGCAGTCCAAAACCTTCGGAGTGGCCAGCCGTTGGTATCTCCTTGCCCTTCTCCTTTTCTCCCTCGGCCTCATGTCAAAACCGATGCTCGTCACCCTGCCCTGCGTTCTGTTGTTGCTCGATTTCTGGCCTCTCAACCGATTGCGAACGGCTGCGCAAGGTAACGCCGGCGTCTCGCCGGCGGGTTCGGGCGGCGTCTCGCCGCCCAGTCAGCACCGGTACTTTCCAGATGGGCTGTGGCCTCTTGTCCGCGAAAAAATCCCCTTCTTCCTCCTCTCGTTCGCAGCCAGCGTGGTGACCTTCCTCGTTCAGCGAGGCGGCGGTGCCGTTTCCTCGCTCGTCACCGTTCCATTTTCTCTGCGCGTGTCCAATGCCCTGCTGGCCTACGTCCGGTACATCTCCAAAACCCTAGTCCCGGTGGATTTGTCGGTCTTTTACCCGTTGCCGGAGCACTGGCCGATCCTCGCTGTAGCAGGCGCAGGATTACTTCTACTGGTTTGGTCCATCCTTTTTTTCCGCTGGTCAGGCCGATACCCCTATTTGCTGGTGGGTTGGTTATGGTTTCTGGGCACCCTGGTCCCCACCATCGGTTTGGTCCAGGTCGGTTCCCAATCCATGGCAGACCGTTACATTTACATCCCGAGCATTGGCCTTTTTCTCATGATCGCGTGGGGGGCGTACGATGCCTTTGGATCGTCTCGGCGTCTTACCGATGAGTATGGAACATGTGCTACCGTAAGCCTCCGGGCATTCTCCCTCTCCCCTTCCGAAGGGGAGAGGGCCGGGGAGAGGGG